>DLOO01000010.1:12704-14912 GCA_002479645.1 Lachnoclostridium sp. UBA7482
GCGCGTGCCATGGAAAGAACACCGGGGGTGTGACGTAAATCGTTCTGAAAGCCATTGTGAGCAAATTCACCGGGAATGCTGTAACCCGGACCGCCCATACCGGTTCCGTCCGGGCATCCGCCCTGAATCATAAATCCGGGGATGATACGATGGAAAGTAAGGCCGTTGTAGTACCCCTTCTTAACAAGGGAGATAAAGTTGTTTACGGTGTTGGGAGCGATTTCCGGATAAAGCTCAGCCTTTATGGTAGCGCCGCCCTGCATGGTAATGGTTATAATTGGATTGGACATAAGTATTTGCCTCCTTGGGATTAGTCTTCGTTTACGAAGCTGTTGTAAATTGCACGGATTGCATCTTCAAAGTCGTGGTTACGGACACCGATGATGATATTCTGCTCGCTGGAACCCTGGTCAATCATCTTCACGTTGATGGAAGCCCTGTGAAGAGCGGAGAAAATTTTAGCAGCGGTTCCCCATTTTGCCTTCATGGCACGACCTACAACGGCAATCAGGGCAAAATCGGTTTCGATTTCGATGGAATCGGGTTTAGCCAGACGATGAAGCTCGGCAAGCACGGCCTGTTCCTTTTCCTCAAATTCACTCTGGTGTACAAATACGGTCAGAGTGTCGATGCCGGACGGCATATGCTCGAAGCTGATACCGTTATCCTCAAACGCGGTCAGAACCTTACGGCCGAAACCGATTTCGGAGTTCATCATATCCTTTTCAATATTAATCGAGGTGAAGCCCTTCTTACCTGCGATACCGGTGATGATATGACGAGGCTTGCGGGAGGTACTCTCTACGATGAAGGTACCGGGATCTTTCGGAGCGTTGGTGTTCTTTATGTTAATCGGGATACCTGCGGAACGAACCGGGAAGATTGCATCCTCGTGAAGAACGCCCGCGCCCATGTAGGAGAGCTCGCGAAGCTCACGGTAGGTAATGGTCTCGATTGCTTCCGGCCGGTCAACGATACGGGGATCGGCTACAAGGAAGCCGGATACGTCGGTCCAGTTCTCATAGAGGTTTGCATGTACGGCTCTTGCCACGATGGAACCGGTAATATCGGAACCGCCGCGGGAGAACGTTTTGATTCTTCCGTTCGGAAGAGAACCGTAGAAACCCGGGACAACGGCATTTTCCATAGTGGTAAGACGTGCCCTGAGAACGCTGTTGGTCTTTTCGCTGTCAAAACGTCCGTCATCGGTGAAGAAAATATATTCCGCAGAATCCAGGAATGCATAGCCGAGATAGTTTGCAAGAAGAATACCATTCAGGTACTCACCGCGGGAAGCGGCATAATCCTTGCCTGCACAAGCAGAAAACTTCTTTTCGATGGTTTCAAATTCCATATCGAGACTTACGGTAAGGCTGAGACCGTCGATAATTTCCTGATAACGTGCCTTGATGGCAGCAAGCTCAGCGGAGAACGGCTGGCCGAGTTCCGCCAGGGCATAGCACTGATAGAGCATATCGGTAACCTTGGTATCGGAAGCGCAGCGCTTTCCGGGAGCGGAAGGAACGACAAAACGGCGGTCTTCCTCAGCAGTAATAATGGATTTTACTTTTTTGAACTGTTCGGCACTTGCCAGTGAGCTGCCGCCGAACTTCACAACCTTAATCATAGATTTCCTCATTTCTGTCTTTTTTTCTAGTATATAAGATACACGAATTTGAGGAAAAATCAAGAGAAAACCTTATATTTTAAGGGAAAGAAATCCGAAAAAATGAAAAAGAAAGAAGTTTGGCGCTCCGTGGCGCAAATACTTTACTTTTCTATCGTACCGTGATAAAATATAAACGGGTATGTGTTCCGTTTGGAAGTCGGAAAATGCGTTTGCTTTGGGACGGAAGCCCGGGGACTATTGGATTTCATAAGAGATAGGGAAGTAAGCTATGAAGAAAATTATTACGATGATTTCAGAAAAGGTCAGCGGAGCATTTGCGGCATGCGGTTACGATGCTGCATACGGTGCATGCACTGTTTCAAACCGGCCGGATTTGTGTCAATATCAGTGTAACGGCGCGCTTATGGCTGCCAAGGCGTTTCACAAGCCTCCGATTGTGATTGCGGAGGAAATTGCAGCAGCGCTTCAGGATGACGGTATGTTCTTGCTTTGTGAGGCGGTAAAGCCCGGATTTATCAATATTTCGGTTAAGGATACGTTCTTAGCGGAATATGTATATGAGATGACGAACAGCGAAA
>DLOO01000010.1:14923-15097 GCA_002479645.1 Lachnoclostridium sp. UBA7482
AGATGCCGGAGCATCCGCAGACGATTGTCATGGATTACGGCGGCCCCAACGTAGCGAAGTCGCTGCACGTCGGACACCTTCGCCCGGCTGTTATCGGTGAGGCAGTAAAGCGTATCTTGAGATATGCCGGCAACAATGTTATCGGGGATGCGCATTTCGGCGACTGGGGACTTC
>DLOO01000010.1:15135-31956 GCA_002479645.1 Lachnoclostridium sp. UBA7482
GACGAGAATTACGAAGGAGAGTATCCGAAGGAAGCGCCCTTTACCATGAAGGAGCTGGAGGAGATTTATCCCTATGCCAGCGGCTACTCCAAAGAGCATGAGGAGTATAAGCAGGAGGCACGCCGCGCAACTTATTTGCTGCAGAACGGCCACAGGGGATATCGTGCGTTGTGGGAACACATTATGACGGTTTCCATGAATGACCTGAAGAAGAATTATCAGAAGCTGATGATTGAATTTGACCTCTGGAAGAAGGAAAGCGATGCGCAGCCGTACATTCCGGAGATGGTGCAGAAGATGAAGGATGACGGTTTCGCTTATATAAGCGACGGCGCGCTGGTTGTCGATGTTAAGGAAGAGAGCGACGCCAAGGAGATTCCTCCCTGCATGATTCTGAAGTCCGACGGTGCAACCCTTTACAATACCACGGATCTTGCAACGATTGTTGAACGTATGAAGCTTTTTCATCCCGATCAGATTATTTATGTCGTGGACAAGCGTCAGGAGTTATATTTTGAACAGATTTTCCGCTGTGCGAGAAAGACGCATCTGGTTGAGGAGGATACGAAGCTCACCTTCCTTGGATTCGGTACGATGAACGGCAAGGACGGGAAGGCATTCAAGACAAGAGACGGCGGTGTTATGCGTCTGGAGATGTTGGTCGGTAACATTGCCGACGAAGTATATGAGAAGATGAAGGACCGCGAGATGCCGGAAGCGGAAGCAAAAAAGATTGCGGCACAGGTTGGTCTGGCAGCGCTCAAGTACGGAGACCTCTCCAATCAGGCTTCCAAGGATTACATCTTCGATATCGAGAGATTTACTTCCTTTGAGGGCAATACCGGTCCGTACATTCTGTACACTATGGTGCGGATCAAGTCCATTCTTGCACGTCTGGGAGAAACCGGTGATATGCCGAAGCCGGAACCCAGAGAATACGGCGCAGAAGAGAGCAATCTGCTTCTTGCCATCGGACGTTATGCCGATACCATTGAGAGAGCGGCGGCCGAGCTTGCGCCTCACAAGCTGTGTCAGTATATCTACGAGTTGTCTAACGTATTTAATTCTTTCTACCATGGCAACAGGATTGTAACAGAAGAAAATGCGGCAAAGAAGGCAGAGTGGGTCGGACTTCTGAAGGCTACGCTCGCAATTTTGGAAAACAGCATCGGACTGCTTGCATTTGAAGCGCCCGAGAAGATGTGATTTTCCCGCAAAAGAAAGAGAGGACGAAAATGAACAGAGCAGATAAACTTAGGATGCTTCGATGGAGTGTATTGGCAGCGGTACTGGGAATGTGCATGATGCTCATCTGGCTCGGAACCGGCCGCGTAAAGGCAGAGCCGACTCCGACAATGACGCCGATACCTTCCGAAGACGATTGGGATTATGTAAATAAAGAAGAATACGTTAACGGTCTGTTTGAAGGTACCGTTACGGTAAATACCGTCAATGTCCGCAGCGGCCCCGGAACAAACTATGAACTGGTAAAAACGACCGGCGGTCAGACCGTAAAGATTACAAACGGTAACGGCAAAAAGGTTTCCATTATCGGTGAGAGTAAAGATAAGGAACTGGAAGCGTGGTATCATGTACGCTTTGAATTCCAGACCTCCGGTATGGAAGCGCCGGAGGTTGTAGAGGGGTATTGCTTTGCGGAATTTATCCGTAAGGATGCAAAGGTTACCTTTACGCCTACGCCTACTCCGTCCGAGGACGAGAAGCCTACCGCAACACCGACGATTGCGGGCGCCGAAAACGTTATGGGCAGCGAAGGAGAGCCTTCGGAAGGCAATAAGCAGATGAAAGAGGAAAGCAAGGGTCTCGGACCTTGGAAATACGTTCTGATTCTTGCGATTGTTCTTGTAATCTTGACGATTATCTACACAGTTTACAATCGCATCCAGGAGCAGAAACTGGAAAGCGAGATGGAGCGTTACACATCCTCTCATACCATTGAACCGTTGGAAGGAGAGGACGAGGAGGATTTCCGCCAGGCCAAGAAGGATTATTACAGCCATCTGAAGCTCGGCGACCAGAGAAATCGCGACCTTGGGGAGGAAATCGGTAATCCCGATGATATTCAG
The DNA here is from genome assembly GCA_002479645.1 of Lachnoclostridium sp. UBA7482. Classification (GTDB taxonomy): domain Bacteria; phylum Bacillota; class Clostridia; order Lachnospirales; family Lachnospiraceae; genus ISDg. The sequence goes on from DLOO01000010.1 coordinate 17,223, forward strand.
CTGGATTTGATCGGGGTTTTCGAGAATGAGGCAGCAGATGTTGAGGAAATCGCCCGCACGGTTCAGAACGAGCAGGAAGAACAGGAAGCGCTTGAAGAGGATTTTTCCGTAAACATTGACGAAAGTATGTTTGAGGAAGAGGATGCATTTGCCGCAGAAGAAATCGCTGAGAACCCGGATATGGAAGAAATTTCCGAGACTGCTTCGGAAGAGGCTGTGGTAGAGGAAGTAAAGGAAGAAACATGGGTTCCGGAGGAAAAAGCGCCTCATACGGAAGAACCTGTTGCAGAAAGCGAACCGGAAGAGGATATCCGCATTTACCGGATGCCCGTAAGCCCGGTACCGGCTGCGGCAGGGGAGGCTGCAAATGTTCCTGATACCCCGGAGGCAGAAAGAAGAGCACGCCTTGACCGTCTGAAGGAGCAGGAGTGGATTCAGCATAAGCTCTACGGAGAAGGCGAGGTTATTGATAACAGCGATGCGGAGATTATTCAGGTACGTTTCGGAAGAGATCTTCGTTTCCTGAAGAAGGAAAAGCTTGCCCGGAAGGATTTGGTAATTTTTTCATGAGAAAAGTAATTCGCCGTGATTTGCGGACAATACTCGGCTCCCGTGTTATGGCGGTGGTAACCTTTCTGCTTTTGCAGCTTGCACTGCTTCCCGCCGTCTTTATGAAAAAGGAGTCCTTTATCACAACGACGCTGAAATGCATGATATTTGCCACGATTATTCTGGTGATTTATTTTCTGTATGAAGGCGCAAATCTGTATTTGAGGAATTTGCAGAAAATCACATATTTCCCGAGACTTCGGGAGGATGGGGTTCCGGCTTGGAAGGTGCTTGTTTATAAGCAGGTAATCACTCTGGCAACCATTTTTGCAGTGGTTGTGACATTTGTTGCGGGCTTCGCAATCGATACCTGGCTGATTGCCGGACGTTATCCGGTTGTGAAGAAAGAGCTTCGGCAAATGGATTTGTCGGGTCTGCTGGGGGACACCTCCGGCGGGCTGGCATTGCCGATTGTACTGGCGATTTTGAACCTGCTTCTGGTGCTTGCCGTTATGGCTGCGCTTGCATACCTGTCGGTATCGCTGACCTATGTGTATGTCACCGGACAGAAGTTTGCCGGACTGAGCTGCATCTTTGTTTTTTTGACATTTTATATGTTCCTGATGATGATGGATTCGCATACGCTCGGCAAGCTGACCAGCCTTGGCGGAAGAGCCGCTGCGCTTGTGGTTTATGCGGCAGTTCTTGCAGCAATGTATCTTGGACATAAGTGGTTTTTCGATAAGAAAATGCTTGCCCGTTGCTATCATAACTAAAGAAAAGGAGTAATTACATGGCTAACGTAAAACCGTTTTATTGCATTCGCCCGGAGCAGTCTCTGGTACACCGGGTAGCAGCGCTTCCCTATGATGTTTATAATCGTGCAGAGGCAAGGGTAGTGGCGCTTAAGGAGCCGCTTTCCTTTCTCAACATCGACCGTCCGGAGAGCAACCTTCCGGAGGAAACCGACATTTACGCACCGGAGGTTTATGCGAAGGCACGGGAACTTTTGGAGGCTCGTATTGCCGATGGTACCTATGTTACCGATACCGAGGAGTGCTATTACCTCTATGAACTGGTTATGGACGGACGTTCCCAGACCGGTATCGTAGCCTGTGCATCCATTGACGACTATATTTCCGGCGCCATCAAGAAGCATGAAAATACCCGCGAGGACAAGGAGCAGGATCGTATCCGCCATGTGGATACCTGTAATGCGCAGACAGGTCCGATTTTCCTTGCGTACCGCACAAAGGAAGAAATTTCCGCAGTTATGCAGGCATATCAGAAGACGGCGCCGCTTTACGATTTCACCTCTGACGACGGAATTACCCACCGAGTGTGGAGAATTGCCAAGGCAGAGGATGTCGCAGCTCTCCGCGAGGCATTTGCAAATCTTGACAGCATTTATATTGCCGACGGACATCATCGTGCAGCGTCTGCCGTAAAGGTCGGACTGAAGCGCCGGGCAGAGGCAGGAACCTATGACGGAACCGAGGAATTTAACTTCTTCCTGTCCGTTTTGTTCCCGGAAGACCAGCTGAAGATTCTTCCGTACAACCGTGTTGTACGTGACTTAAATGGCAGAAGTGAAGAAGAATTTCTGGCTGAAATCGCTGAGAGTTTCACTGTAGAATGTACCGGAACCGAGAACCTTGCACCGGCAGCAAAGGGCAGCTTCGGAATGTTCCTGAACGAAAAATGGTATCTGCTTACCGCAAAGGATGCGCTCCTTGCACAAACGGACCCGGTCAAGTCTCTTGACGTAGCTGTTTTGCAGGATTATCTGCTTGCACCGATTCTCGGAATCGGCGATCCCAGAACCGATAAGCGTATCGACTTTATCGGTGGAATCCGAGGTCTTGACGAGCTGAAGCGCAGAGTACATACCGACATGAAGGTGGCATTTTCCATGTATCCGACCTCCATTGGCGAGCTTTTTGCGGTATCGGATGCAGGACTTTTGATGCCGCCCAAATCCACATGGTTTGAGCCGAAGCTCAGAAGCGGTATTTTTATTCACAAGTTGAGTTAATGACGGTGCGTATGTCTCTGACATGCGTTACACGCAGAGGAAAAACAAAGGGCGGAACGAACTTCCGCCCTTTTGCATAGGCTATAGGAGATAAGAAAACCGAAGGAAAAGGAAATCCTATGGCAAAAATAATGATTGATGCCGGCCACGGCGGGAGCGACGGTGGCGCCGTGTACAATGGCAGATTGGAGAAGGATGACAATCTTCGGATTGCACTTGCGGTCGGAGAGCTTCTGGAGCAAAAAGGACTGGATGTGGAGTACACTCGAGTGACGGATGTGTATGATTCTCCCACGGAGAAGGCAAGAAAAGCCAATCAGAGCGGCGCGGATTATTTTGTATCCTTTCACCGTAATTCCAGCCCGATCCCGAACCAATACAGCGGCGTAGAGACGCTTGTATACAATAACAGCGGAATAAAGGTGGCATTGGCGGAGAATATCAATGCCGGGCTTGCCGAGGCCGGATTTGCGAATCTGGGCGTGGAGGAGCGGCCGAATCTGGCTGTCCTTCGACGAACCTCGATGCCCGCAGTGCTCGTTGAGGTCGGATTTATCAATAATGAACGTGATAACGAGCTGTTAGATAATAATTTCGCGCAGATTACCGAGGAAATTGCCAATGCGATTGCATCGACGGTCGGAGGGCGCGGAAGTTCGGGAGCGACAACGGAAAATGCAGGATTTAATCCGGGAGCCATGACGAATAACCGGATTCCCAACAACCCGATTGAGGAACGATACCGTGTGCAGGTCGGCCTGTTCCGAAACTATCAAAATGCGGCAAATCAGGCTTATGGCTTACAGATGATCGGATATCCGGTAGAGATTGTTGTAAACGGACCGTATTTTGCAGTGTGGGTCGGTCAGAACCTGAGCCTTGAGGAGGGCGCAGCGCTTGAGCAGGAGCTTCAGCAGATGGGCTATGACACCCTGCTTGTCATGCAGTAAAGGGGGGGGCAAATGCCGGGATTCTTCCTGCCCCGGATGCGATACATATATGGGTACACAATCGGCTGAGCCGGAAGAATCCCCGTTTATTTCATTAGATAGTAAAACTATAAAAAGGAAAATACAGGAAATACACCGAGGTTTCATGAGATACAGGAGGATGTTATGATTTTGAATGTTGAACACTTATCGCACGGATTTGGCGACCGTGCGATTTTTAAGGATGTTTCTTTCCGCCTTCTCGCGGGGGAGCATATCGGATTGATTGGTGCCAACGGCGAGGGAAAATCGACCTTTATGAACATCATCACCGGCAAACTGATGCCGGATGAAGGCAAGATTGAGTGGGCGAAAAATGTACGTGTCGGCTATCTTGACCAGCATACGGTTTTGACGGCCGGACGCAGCATCCACGATATTTTAGCGGATGCGTTTGGGTGGCTTTATGAAATGGAAGAGAAGATGAATCAGATCTGTGAGAATATGGGAGAAGCTGATGAGGATACCATGACGCAGATGATGGAGGAGCTGGCGGTGATTCAGGATCTTCTGATGATGCATGACTTCTACAATATTGAGCAGAAGATTGAAGAAGTCGGCCGTGCGTTCGGACTGGCTGAACTGGGATTTGACCGCGACGTGACGGAGCTTTCCGGCGGTCAGCGAACCAAGGTTCTGTTGGCAAAGCTTCTTCTGGAGAAGCCGGACATTCTGCTTTTGGACGAGCCGACCAACTATTTGGATGTGCAGCATATCGAGTGGCTGAAACGTTATCTGAACGAGTATGAAAATGCCTTCATCCTGATTTCCCATGACATTCCGTTCTTAAACAGCGTGATCAATCTGATTTATCATATGGACAACCGGGAATTGACCCGTTACGTAGGCGATTATGACAAATTTCAGGAAGTATATGCGATGAGAAAATCCCAGCTGGAGGCAGCCTACAACCGTCAGCAGCAGGAGATTAAGGATCTGAAGGATTTTGTTGCACGTAACAAGGCCAGAGTTTCTACTCGAAACATGGCAATGTCCCGCCAGAAGAAACTCGATAAGATGGATGTGATTGAGCTTCAGGCCGAGAAGCCGAAGCCCGAATTTAACTTTAAGGAAGCACGTGTGCCGAGCCGGGTAGTGATTTCTGCAGATAAGCTGGTTATCGGTTACGACGAGCCGCTTTCCCGACCGATTGACATGTCGATTGAACGCGGCGAGAAGGTTGTGCTTTACGGTGCGAACGGTATCGGGAAAACGACCCTGCTTCGGAGCATTCTCGGACAGGTGGCCGTGTTGTCCGGACAGGCAGCCCTGGGCGATTATCTGGAAATCGGTTATTTTGAACAGGAAATGAGCGGAGACGGGACAAAGACCTGTTTGCAGGAGCTGTGGGATGAATTTCCGGGATTTACACAGTACGAGGTGCGTCAGGCGCTTGCCAAATGCGGTCTTACTACCAAGCATATCGAGAGTCAGGTGCGTGTTTTAAGCGGTGGTGAGCAGGCAAAGCTCCGCCTGTGCAGGTTAATCAATCGTCCGAGCAACATTCTGCTTCTCGATGAGCCGACCAACCATCTGGACGCGGATGCAAAGGACGAGCTGCGCAGAGCATTGACGGCGTACAAGGGCACCATTGTCATGGTTTGCCACGAGCCGGATTTTTATGACGGATTGGCAACCCGAGTGCTGGATTGCAGCAGCTGGAGTACCAAATTGGTATAAAAACGCCTGCTGCGAAGCGTTGCATTCATGTTGTACGTTTCAAAGGAGTTTCAAAAAAAGAGCGAAAAGAGAAAAAACTTCTTGAATTTAACGCGTCAAAGTGATAAACTAATTTTAATTGGTTTTTTGTCAAAAAATGCCGAAAATCCGAGCACTGCCGGACGAATTCCCGGAAGGAAAGAAGTATACGGGAGGAAAGTATGCAGTGTAGAAATGAGGAATTTATGCCGATTACTGATTTTTTAGTAAGAAACGCACAGCTATATGGTAATGAGGTTTGCATGGTGGAAATAAATCCCGCCGAGCAGAAGAGCCGTACCTGGCGTGAATATGAGCTGATTGAGAGCGACCATAACGATCGCTACAGAAGAGAGATGACATGGGAGGATTTCGATCGCAAATCCAACCGCTTCGCAAATCTTCTTCTGAGCCGCGGTATTAAGAAGGGGGATAAGGTTGCCGTTCTTTTGATGAACTGTCTTGAGTGGCTGCCGATTTACTTCGGTGTATTGAAGACCGGCGCGCTTGCCGTTCCGATGAACTACCGTTATACTGCGGATGAGATTAAATATTGTCTGGAACTTGCCGATTGCAATACCCTGATATTCGGACCGGAATTTACCGGACGCGTAGAGGATATCGTAGATCGTATTCCGAAGGTTGGAACCCTGTTCTATGTCGGAGAGGATTGTCCTTCCTTTGCAGACAGCTATGAACGTTATTCCGCATACTGTACGTCCAAGAATCCGGGCATTGCTCTCACAGATGATGACGATGCGGCGATTTATTTCTCCTCCGGTACGACCGGCTTCCCGAAGGCAATTCTGCATGCGCACAGAGCGTTGGTTGCCGCATGTGAAGTGGAGCAGGCGCACCACGGACAGGGAAGAGAGGATGTATTCCTTTGTATTCCGCCGCTTTATCATACCGGTGCGAAGATGCACTGGTTCGGAAGCCTGCTTAGTGCAAGCAAGGCAGTTTTGCTACGCGGTGTTAAGCCTGAGTGGATTTTGGAGGCAGTTTCCGGAGAAAAGGCAACCATCGTATGGCTGCTGGTTCCGTGGGTTCAGGATATTTTGGATGCGATTGACCGCGGCGAGTTAAAACTGGAAAATTATGATCTTTCTCAGTGGAGACTGATGCATATCGGCGCGCAGCCCGTACCGCCGAGCCTGATTAAGAGATGGAAGGAAAAATTCCCGACCCATCAGTACGATACCAACTATGGTCTCAGCGAGTCTATCGGACCCGGCTGTGTACATCTCGGCGTTGAGAACATACATAAGGTCGGCGCAATCGGTGTTCCCGGATATCATTGGGAATGTGATATTGTGAACGAAAAGCGCGAGTCCGTTCCGCAGGGTGAGGTCGGAGAGCTTGCGGTTAAGGGTCCCGGCGTTATGAAATGCTACTATAAGGACCCGAAAGCTACCGAAGCGGTTCTTGGCAACGGATGGCTCTATACCGGTGATATGGCTATGCAGGATGAGGATGGATTTATCTATCTGGTAGACCGTAAGAAGGATGTTATCATCATGGGTGGTGAGAACATTTATCCGGTGCAGATTGAGGATTTCCTTCGCGCACACAGGGCAGTCAAGGATGTTGCCGTAATCGGTATTCCGGATGAGCGTCTCGGCGAGGTGACTCTGGCGGTTATCGAAATCAAAGAGGGGATGACCTGTACGGAAGAGGAGATTAACAACTTCTGTCTGGATCTTCCGAGATACAAGCGCCCGAGAAACATCGTATTTGCAACAGTACCGAGAAATCCTACCGGTAAGATCGAGAAGCCGAAGCTTCGTCAGATTTACTCCGGTCAGGAGAGCCTGGTAGCTGCACAGATAAAATAAAAAACTTAAGGAGAATAGAAAACAAATGGAAGTTGCTTTGACAGTAATTCTTTTGGTTTGCTTTTTTGCGCTGATGATCGGTGTGGGTTTCTACACCAGAAAGCATGCAACCGATGTTAACGGATTCGTTCTCGGCGGCAGAGGCGTTGGCCCCTGGCTCACCGCCTTCGCATTCGGTACATCGTATTTCTCGGCCGTAATTTTCGTCGGCTATGCAGGACAGTTCGGATGGATGTTCGGTCTTGCATCTACATGGGCAGGTCTGGGTAATGCGTTTATTGGTTCCCTGCTTGCATGGAACATTCTCGGCAGAAGAACCCGTGTTATGACGCAGCACATCGATGCGAAGACAATGCCGGATTTCTTCGGTAAGAGATTTCAGTCCACTCCTTTGAAGGTTGCGGCATCTATTATTGTATTTATCTTCCTGATTCCCTATACCGCATCCCTTTACAACGGTCTTTCCTCGTTGTTTGGTTTGGTGTTTGATATTCCTTACTGGGTAGTTATTCTTATCATGGCGGTGCTTACCGGAATTTACGTTATTTTCGGCGGCTACATGGCAACGGCTATCAACGACTTCATTCAGGGTATCATCATGTTAATCGGCATCGTTGCGGTTATTTTCTCCGTACTCGATCAGAACGGCGGTCTGCTTGCAGCAACCCAGAAGCTTTCTGAGGTTCCTGCACAGGGTTGGACAGGCGGTGCATTCAGCTCCTTCTTTGGTCCTGATCCCGTATTTCTTCTCTTCGTCGTACTTCTTACTTCCCTTGGTACATGGGGACTTCCTCAGATGGTTGGTAAGTTCTACGCAATCAAGTCCGAGAACGATATCCATAAAGGAACGGTTATTTCGACCGTATTTGCGATTATCGTAGCAGGCGGCTGCTACTTCCTCGGCGGTTTCGGTCGTCTCTATGCAGACAGCGACAAGATTAAGTGGGTTCTTGATGCTGAAGGAAACAAGGTTAAGCCCTTGTTCGATACCATCGTTCCTGCGATGCTTTCCGCTCTGCCTGCAGTCGTAATCGCCGTTGTTATCGTACTGGTATTGTCCGCATCCATGTCCACGCTTTCTTCCCTGGTTCTTACCTCAAGTTCTACCTTTACACTTGACGTAATCAAGCCGGCAAGCAAGAAGGAAATGAGCGAGAAGAAGCAGGTTACCACCATGAGAATCTTCATTGTATTCTTCATTGTTGTATCCGCTGTTATTGCTGTTGTTAAGGATGCAAATCCGGAAGTAACCTTTATCGCGCAGATGATGGGTGTAAGCTGGGGCGGTCTTGCAGGCGCATTCCTTGCTCCTTACCTCTATGGTCTGTACTGGAAGGGTGTTACCAAGGCCTCTACCGTAGTATGCTTTATCTGGGGTACCTGCCTTGCAATTACACAGTTCGTCATCTCCATGATTGGTGTTGACGTAACTACCTGGGGTCCGTTCTTCAGTCTGATGTTCAAGAGCTCCATCCATTCCGGTGTATTCGCAATGGTCGGCGGTTTGATTATTGTTCCGATTGTCAGCGTATTTACCAAGGCTGATAAGGAAACCGCAGATGAAATCTTCGCTTGCTTCGATAAGAAGTATACCGCTGAGGTTACCGCGAAGGAACGTATCAAAGAAGATTGATTGTATGATTATGAATCAGTATTGACGAGACGGAGCTGCTGCAATAAGGCACAATTCTCTCTTGCATTTTCGGAGGGGATAGGGTAAAATATTATTCGGCAGTGTTTGCCATATTTCGATGTTGAAAAACCTTCGGGAGGATAAATCATGGTAAGAGCAATTGTCGGCGCCAACTGGGGCGACGAAGGCAAAGGAAAAATTACGGATACACTTGCTGAGAAGGCGGATATTATTATCCGTTTTCAGGGCGGCAGCAATGCGGGACATACGATTATCAATGAGTATGGCCGCTTTGCATTGCATTTGCTTCCGTCAGGTGTATTTTATGATCATACGACAAGCATTATCGGTAACGGAGTAGCCTTGAATATTCCTTATCTGATCAATGAGTTGAATTCTATTATTTCGCAGGGCGTTCCGGCTCCGAAGATTTTGGTTTCGGACCGTGCACAGATTTTGATGCCTTATCATGTATTGTTTGATACATACGAGGAAGAACGTCTGGGAGGTAAGTCCTTCGGTTCCACGAAGTCCGGTATTGCACCGTTCTATTCCGATAAGTATGCGAAGATCGGCTTCCAGGTACAGGAACTTTTTGACGAGAAGGCTCTTCGTGAAAAGGTTTACCGTGTCGTTGAGATGAAGAATATAATGCTTGAGCATATGTACCATAAGCCGCTCATCGATCCGGAAGAGCTTCTGAAGGAGCTTGCAGGATATCGTGAGATGATTGCTCCTTATGCATGCGATACTTCTGCATTTTTGCATGAGGCAATCAAGGAGGGCAAGAACATTTTGCTGGAGGGTCAGCTGGGTTCCCTGAAGGACCCGGATCACGGTATTTACCCGATGGTTACCTCCTCCTCGACTCTTGCTGCTTACGGCGCTATCGGTGCAGGGATTCCTCCTTATGAGATTAAGGACATTGTTACCGTTGTTAAGGCATATTCCAGTGCAGTAGGCGCCGGTGAATTCGTCAGCGAGATTTTCGATGAGGAAGCGCAGGAGCTTCGTGTTCGCGGCGGTGATAAGGGTGAGTTCGGTGCAACAACCGGACGTCCGAGAAGAGTAGGCTGGTTCGATGCAGTTGCTACCCGTTACGGNNCAAGCCGTTTCCGGTACCATTATAGGTTGCCGTATGCAGGGTGCGACACAGGTTGCCCTTACGGTACTTGATGTACTTGGCTACCGTGATGAGATTCCGATGTGTGTCGGCTATGAAATCGACGGCGAAATCGTAAAGGATTTTCCTGTTACCACGAAGCTTGCAAAGGCTAAGCCGGTATGGAAGATTATGCCCGGTTGGAAGTGCGATATCCGCGGTATCCGCAAGTACGAGGATCTTCCGAAGGAGTGCCGCGATTATATTGAGACAATTGAAAAGGAAATCGGCGTACCGATTACGATGATTTCCAATGGACCGAAGCGGGAAGAGATTATCTACCGCGAGGCATAATTTCGAGAAGAGCGTTGCCCTTCCGTAATAGTAAGTATTTTACAAGGGCTGGAGCCGCAGGGCGCAGCCCTTGATGTTTTTAGAGTATATTACAGCAGCAGATTTGGGGAAGCACATGATTGATCGAAGTAAAGAAGCCAGGGATTTATTTATGCAGGGATATAATTGTTCGCAGGCGGTATTTGGGGCATATGCCGAAGACTTGGGAATGGAGAAAAGCACCGCATTTCGCGTGGCTGCTTCGTTTGGAGGCGGCGTAGGACGCATGCGTGATCTGTGCGGAGCGTGTTCGGGAATGTTTCTCGTGGCAGGTATGCTGACCGGCGCAACCGAGGGCGCGGATCAAGCGGGAAAGCGTCACAATTATGAGGTTGTACAGGAACTGGCACGACGATTCCGGGAGCGTCACGGTTCCATCGTCTGCAGGGAAATGCTCGCAGGAGCAGGGATTGTACCGGCCTCTACAGGTACCGGAGCGCAGCCCGAGGCCAGAACCCCGGAGTATTATAAGAAACGACCTTGTCCGGATTTGATTGAGGATGCGGCAAGGATTGTAGCAGAGTATTTTAAGGAAAAATGATGAAATTCCTCTGTAAATCCCGATGGGATCTGTTATGTGTTTAGAAATCAGAAAACTTAGCATAGATGATGGACGTGACATCTACGAAATGCTGCAGGAATTACCTGCGGATGAAAATGGATTCATCAATTCAGTGATGGGCAAAACCTTTGACGAGTACAAGGAATGGTTGAAGAAATCCGTTAAGAGTTCTGAACAGGTAGGTGTTGTGGATGGTTGGAGAGTTCCGGAAACAACATTTTGGCTTTTTGAGAATAGCTGCCCCGTAGGTTTTGGTAAAGTGCGCCATTTTTTAACAGAGACCTTACGGGAAAACGGCGGAAACGTTGGATATGCCATTCGTCCTTCGGCAAGAAACAGAGGTCTGGGAAAAAAACTCTTATTATTCCTGATTGGTGAAAGCAAAGAAATCGGTGTGGATAAATTGTTACTTACTATTCGGAATCATAATGAGCCCTCCATCCATGTCGCATTGGCAAATGGCGGGAAAATAGAAAAAATCACCGCGGATAAGCACTATATTTGGATGGAACCGTAAATCCTTTTCAAAAGCATTGCATGATGCCAACAATGAATCGGAATTTGGGAGGGGAAAAACCATGACATTTCATCGTCTTTCGATTGAAGATACACAGCTTGCTCTAACCATTAACGCATTTCGACCGAAACTTGTTGACGCAGAAGCTGTGGAAACTTTTTTGGCAGATACCCGCAACCTTTTATACTGTATGGTGGATAATGACAAGGTGGTTGCGTTCGCATACGGATACCTGTTGTCCCGAACTGACGGAACGCCGAATATGGTGTATATACATGAGGTGTGTGTAGCGGAGGATTATAGGCATCGGGGAATCGGTACAGCATTGATGAATAGCTTGCAGAATTTGTTACGAGATGAAGGGGTGGGAAAAATGTTTCTCATTGCGGATAGTTCCGACAATATTGCAAATACGCTTTATCGCAGAACCGGGGGAAGTCATAGTGATTGCGGTGATATCTGTTGGTACTTTAAGATAGAATCTTAGAAGCCAGCCCCTGATGAAAACGGTAGTGAACCCCCTTTATTAGACACTTGCTTTGTCTAACAAAAGGGGTTCGCTTCGCGCGAGAGTTTCGCGGGCAAAACTCTTTATTACTTACTCAAAACGGAAATACTTAAAGTCAAATTTGCTTCCCGGCAGGAAGATAAAGTTGACCTTCTGCATTCCGTACATCGGTGTTAACGGGAAGGTAAGTTCTACAGCATCCTCAGAGTAGGGAAACTCAACAATCTGGTTTACGTTGCCTTCGGCGGATGTAAAACGGACATGGATCGTGTTAACAGGGTTGTGGGAGCGTCCGCAGATGACAATACGGGAACATCCCTTTTCACCGAAATCCATATTCTTAAATTCAATGTCGGTATTGTTGCCGATGTTATTTACAGCGGTGCCCTCGATGTCGTAGGAGTCACCGTTAATCATGTTATTTTCGGCTGCATTTAATGTTCCATAGGCTTTCTCGAACTTCGTAAAGGTAAATCCGTGAATAGACAGGCGGGTATGCAGCTGGATGCTGACGGTGGTTACGCCCTTGATTCTGCGCTTCAGCCGGAAGGTATTGGACTGATAGTGGTTGTACCAGCTGGAAGATTCATAGTTGCCGCTAAAGAGCAGTTCGCCGTTCTCCGGAGTTCCTTCCCAGACCTCTACCGGAAGACAGGTATCAAATGAGAAAATCGGAATGGTAATCTCATCGGAACCGTATTCTCCAAAGTCTACATTGTCAAATCGAATCCAGGTCGTTTCCTGATTGGTAAATACGCCGCCCTGGAAGCTGAGCGGCAGGGAACGGTTGCTTCCGGTGTTGTGGCAGGCGCAAATGAGGTTGTAGGGGTCCAGTGTGGCGCGTCCGAGACCGGTATTCTCCATCTCGAGAACGGAGAGAATCTCCGGATGATCCTTGCCGTTATTGGCAAGTGCGGTAATCTGGTATACATCGTCGCCGAGAGCGGTAATTTTGGCGGATTGGCCGTCCGGCAGCATGGTAATCTGCACAGCATTGCTGTCGACGCCGTCTAAGGTGACGGCGCGGAAGGAAATCTCGCGGTAGGTCGCATTTGCCGGGAAAATCTCTGCGTGGACAATGGTTTCGCGGCAGTCGGCATTTAATGTTGCAGGACCTTCTATTGTCAGCGCCAGCTTACGAATCGGAACCTCGGTAAGCGGATAATTGCTTGCATAATTCCGCGTGTTGGCAGGAACGGAGGAGGGCGTTTCGGAGGCAACCGCAGTCAGGGAGAGTTCGGCGTCGGGAAGACCTGCAGAACGAACCTTGACGGAAATGCTTCCTGCCTCGTGGGTCGCCGCCAGAATCGCCAGCAGCTTGCCGCTAAAGAGCTTGCGGCTGTCGCCCTTGTATTGGTCATAGTCGGTGCTGTCGCCGTTATCGAGGCCTACAAGACGCGCAGACCCGTTTACGGTTACCTGAACACGGTTGCGGGCATTTGCCACATAGGTGCCGTCGGCGTCCTCCGTCGTAATGGTAAGAAAAATCAAATCCTCGCCGTTTGCGGTAAGAACCGTCTTATCGGGAGTTACGATAAGTTTTGCAGGGTCGCCGAAGGAACGCTGAATATCGGTTGCAATGACATTGCCTTCGGTATCGTAAGCGACGGCCTTTAATTCTCCCGGATGGTACGGAATGTGCCATTCGCCCGAGAAGAATTCGCCATGCTGTTGGTCAATGTCACAGGTGCCCTGAGATTCGCCGTTGCAGAACAGTTCAATCTTCGGTGCATTGGAGTAAACCTGGACGTCAATCAGCTGCCCTTCGTTGAAATCCCAGTAAGGAGTAATATGCACCATCGGAGCCTTTTTACAGTCGGTCCAGCCGGCCTGATAGATGTAGTAGCTGTCCTTCGGGAAACCGGCAGTATCCACCTGCCCGAAGTAGGAATTCTTGGTAAAATACGGAGTCGGCTCGCCGATGTAGTCCCAGCCCGTCCATATGTACTGACCGAAGCAGAATTCGGCGTCGCGGTCCTTTGTGATGACCAGCCGCGTATGCTTTGCACCCCAGTTGGTGGAGCAGTTGTCAAGGGAGGAACACTGCAGGTCGTCAAAGGTCAGCAGACGGTTACTGGACGGGAAATGGTAAATGCCGCGGCTCTGTACGGTTGACGCGGTTTCGCTTCCGTAAATGCACCAATGCGGGTATTTCTTGTGATGCTCTTCGTACAGATGCTCCGCATAGTTGTAGCCGGAGAGCTCCAGCTCGTTGGAGCATTTCTGCGCATTTTCCCAGGCAATGTAATTGGAACCGATGGTGGTATAAGCGTTGTGACGATAATCCATGCGGCGAACCTCGTCGCGAAGCTCCTTCGTGATACGGAAACCGTTATCGGTGTGCGTGTCGTGAATCTCGTTGCCGATACTCCACATAATCACGGACGGATGGTTACGGTCACGGCGAACCCAGCTCTGCACATCCTTCTGCCAGTATTCCCTGAAAAATGCTGCATAGTCGTAGTCGGTCTTATGACTCTCCCACATGTCAAATGCCTCGGAGTCAATCAGGATACCCATTTCGTCTGCCAGCTCCATTAGTTCGACGGAAGGCATATTATGAGAGGTGCGAATGGAATTGATTCCCATAGCCTGCAAGGATTCTATCTGACGCTTCAGGGCGCAGCGGTTCACGGCAGCGCCGAGAGAACCAAGATCATGATGCATGCAGGCGCCGTGTATCTTTACATGACGTCCGTTTAAGAAAAATCCCTCGTTGCTGTCGAAGCGGATGGTGCGAAAACCGATGCGCTCCGTACACGCATCCACAACGATACCGTCTGCAACCAGTTCGGTCGTAAGGGTATAAAGGTAGGGAGACTCAATATCCCAGCGATGTGCACCGGGTACTTCAAGCTGCTGCGTCAGCAGAGTGACCTCGTCGGAGAGGGTAGCGCCGGCTTCGGTTTCAGC
>DLOO01000010.1:31992-36440 GCA_002479645.1 Lachnoclostridium sp. UBA7482
TCCGTTACGATGGGAGAACGGTAGACGGCTTCGCTGTCGACGGTCATGGTAAATCCGCACGCATGTTCTTCGGTGCTGACGTAGCTTCCGCCGGATACGAGGTAAGCATCCTCGTTTTCCATAAGCCATACATTACGGTAAATGCCGGCGCCTGAGTACCAGCGGGTGTTCGGGCTTTCGTAGCGGCAGATAACGAGCAGCTCATTTTCGCCGTCCTGTAGATACGGTGTTAAATCGATTTGAAAGGTGGAATAGCCGTAAGGCCAGAAGAAGATTTCTCTGCCGTTTAAGTAATAGCGGGAATTCATATACACACCCTCAAAGGTGATACGATATTGCTTACCGGGATTCGGCACGGTAAATTTCTTTATGTAGCAGCCGATGGAATTTTCATACAAATCCCCGGTATTGTAAATCATCCAGTCGTGTGGAAGATCCACCGGAGTCCAGTTTGTTTTCTGGTGGGAAGTCAGGTTCGAGGAACCTACGGAAGAGAGAATCTCGTCGGTTGCGGCGTCCAGACCGAATTTTGCAAACTGCCAGCCGTTTGTAAATAATACGCGCATAATATACCTCCTGAATAAAGGGAAACACTGTTTCATGCTTCTTTGTCAAAGTAATGAAATGCCAAATGATTCACGGATAATAAAAGGGCCTCCGGATAATTCCGGAAGCCCGTGGAATTCAAAATCCGCTTCGCTGCTTATTCGGCGTCTTTGATTTCGCTGTGAAGCTGCTGGAGAGATTTGACTTCGCCTGCACCATGCTCCTTTGCGTAGTGGATACCCTTTGCCGTCGCCCTTGCGGCAGCAGCGGTAGTCATATAAGGAATCTTACCCTTGATAGCAGCCTTTCTCAGGTAGCTGTCATCGGTAACACTGTCTTTGCCCGCAGGAGAGTTGATAATCAGATCAATCTGTCCATTGGTAATCAGGTCGAGAATGTTCGGGCGACCCTCGCAAAGCTTCTTAACCTTTTCAGACGGGATGCCTGCATTGTTAAGAAGATCACAGGTGGAACCGGTAGCAAGAATCTTGAAGCCATCTTCGTAGAGCATCTTAGCAATCTCAGGAATCTCAGGCTTGTCCTTGCGGTTAACGGAAATCAATACCGTACCGGAAAGAGGAAGGCTGGTCTGGGTTGCTTCCTGAGCCTTCAGGAATGCATCGCCGTAGTAAGGGGACAAACCGAGAACCTCGCCGGTGGAACGCATCTCCGGTCCGAGAATCGGGTCAACCTCAGGGAACATATTGAACGGGAATACAGCTTCCTTAACGCCGCAGTAAGGAATTGCCTGCTCCTTCAAAGCCGGTACCGGAGACGGTCTGCCGGTCAGCTCAGAAGTGATGATATCGGTTGCAATCGGAACCATGCGGATGTTGCAAACCTTGGATACAAGCGGCACTGTACGGGATGCACGGGGATTTGCCTCGAGTACGTAAACCTTGTCGCCTTCGATTGCGTACTGCATATTCATCAAGCCGCGGACATTCATCTCAACGGCAATCTTCTTTGTGTATTCCTTAATGGTCTTAACATGCTCTTCGGAAATGTGTACGGAAGGAACGATACAAGCGGAGTCACCGGAGTGAACGCCTGCAAGTTCGATGTGCTCCATAACTGCCGGAACATAAGCATGGGTGCCGTCACTGATTGCATCCGCCTCGCACTCAAGAGCGTGGTTCAGGAAACGGTCAATCAAAATCGGACGGTCAGGAGTTACGCCCACGGCAGCTTCCATGTAACCAATCATGCTTTCTGCATCGTAAACAACTTCCATACCGCGTCCGCCGAGAACGTAGGAGGGACGAACCATTACCGGATAACCGATCTTTTCCGCGATAGCAAGAGCCTCGTCAACGGTAGTAGCCATTCCGGACTCGGGCATCGGAATCTCAAGCTTCTCCATCATTGCACGGAACAAATCTCTGTCCTCCGCAAGATCGATGACTGCCGGAGGAGTGCCGAGAATCTTAACGCCGTTCTTTTCCAGCTGGGAAGCAAGGTTCAGGGGAGTCTGACCGCCGAACTGTGCAATAACACCAACCGGTTGCTCCTTCTTGTAAATGCTAAGTACGTCTTCGAGGGTCAGAGGCTCGAAATAGAGCTTGTCGGACGTATCGTAGTCAGTAGATACGGTCTCAGGGTTGCAGTTAACAATAATGGTTTCAAAGCCGAGCTTCTTAAGGGACAGAGCGGCGTGAACACAGCAGTAGTCAAATTCGATACCCTGGCCGATACGGTTCGGACCGCCGCCGAGAATCATTACCTTCGGCTTGTCGGCAGTAATCGGGTTTTTGTCAGGAGCATTGTAGGTGGAGTAGTAGTAGGCGCTGTTTTCGGTACCGCTTACATGTACGCCTTCCCATGCTTCCTCAATACCGAGCTCAATACGACGGCTGCGGATATCATCCTCGGACACGCCGAGTACGAGGCTCAGGTACTTGTCGGAGAAACCGTTCTTCTTAGCAGAGATAAGCGCTTCGTCGGACGGGAGGCTGCCCTTACATGCTGCGAGTGCGTTTTCTTCCTCAACAAGTTCTTTCATCTGCTCGATAAAGTAATGCTTAACCATGGTAAGTTCATAAATTTCATCAACGGTCGCACCCTTGCGAAGCGCTTCGTACATTGCGAAATGACGTTCGCTGGAAGCGGTTGCAAGCATGTTCAGAAGTTCTTCCTTGGAAAGCTTCTCGAGCTTAGCAACATGACCGAGTCCGTAACGGCCGGTTTCAAGGGAACGGATTGCTTTTTGGAAAGCCTCCTTGTAGGTCTTGCCGATACTCATGACTTCGCCTACGGCGCGCATCTGCGTTCCGAGCTTGTCCTCAACGCCCTTGAACTTTTCAAATGCCCAGCGGGCAAACTTGATTACCACATAGTCGCCGTCCGGCTTGTACTGATCGAGAGTACCATACTTGCCGCAAGGGATATCCTTCAGGGTAAGACCTGCAGCGAGCATTGCGGATACGAGAGCAATCGGGAAGCCGGTTGCCTTGGATGCAAGAGCCGAAGAGCGGGAAGTTCTCGGGTTAATCTCGATAACTACGACACGGTCGGTAACCGGGTCGTGTGCGAACTGTACGTTGGTGCCGCCGATAACCTGTACGGAATCAACGATGCGATAAGCCTGCTCCTGAAGACGCTTCTGGCATTCTTCGGAAATGGTCAGCATCGGAGCGGAACAGAAGGAGTCACCGGTGTGAACACCGAGCGGGTCAATGTTTTCGATGAAGCAGACGGTAATCATGTTGCCTTCGGCGTCACGAACAACCTCAAGCTCAAGCTCTTCCCAGCCGAGGATGGACTCTTCAACAAGAACCTGACCTACTAAGCTGGCCTGCAGACCGCGGGCGCATACGACTTTAAGTTCTTCACGGTTGTAAACCAAACCGCCGCCGGCGCCGCCCATGGTGTATGCGGGACGAAGAACAACCGGGTAACTAAGCTTCTCAGCAATGGCAAGGGCTTCGTCAACGGTGTAAGCAACTTCGCTTCGTGCCATCTCAATACCGATGGCATTCATGGATTTCTTAAATTCGATGCGATCCTCACCACGCTCGATGGCGTCGACCTGAACACCAATAACCTTAACGTTGTATTTGTCAAGAATTCCTTCCTTTGCAAGCTCAGCACAAAGGTTCAGACCGGACTGGCCGCCCAGGTTGGGAAGCAGTGCGTCGGGACGCTCCTTTGCAATAATCTGCTCTAAGCGCTTTACATTCAAAGGCTCGATGTAAGTTACATCAGCAGTTTCCGGGTCCGTCATAATGGTCGCCGGATTGGAATTCACAAGAACAATTTCATAACCCAGCTTACGCAGAGCCTTGCAGGCCTGGGTGCCGGAGTAGTCAAACTCACATGCCTGACCGATAATAATCGGGCCGGAGCCGATTATCAGTACTTTGTGGATATCATTTCTTTTCGGCATAGTCTATCCTCCATAAATGTTGAAATCATTATCGTTCCTATTATAGCGGAAAGAAAAGAAAAAATAAAGCAAAAAAATAGAAAAAAATAAAGAAAATTTTCAAAAGGAAAACAGGTGCATATATGAGAAATCTCCGGCTTGACAGAATCCGAAGACAGTGCTATACTGTAGCAAATCCGAGAAAGCAAGGATAGAGAAGAGTACAGAACCGAGCGGTTTCAGAGAGAGATGCCCCGAGCTGAAAGCATCTTAATCGTAAGTTTTGGAAAACCACCTCTTAGCGGCCCCAATCCGGCACGGTGACTCCGTTATCGTCAAATAAGCGGGCACGGCAGTATGCCGTTAAGCCAATGAGGGTGGAACCACGGGTAAGTGAACTCGTCCCTGACAATTGTAACAGATTGTCAGGGATTTTTTTATTCCATAGGAAATTCCAAAGGGATTTCCTATGGAATAAAAACGCTCCGCTACGGATGTGTCCCGATGTGGCATAAATGCCAATCGTGACTATACTCGC
>DLOO01000010.1:36456-61008 GCA_002479645.1 Lachnoclostridium sp. UBA7482
GCGCTCGGCGCGAGAGTTTCGCAAGCGAAACTCTATTTTGGAAATTCCGAAGGAATTCCCCGGAAAATCTAGGGTGCTTTTTTGAAAAATTGCAGGAGGTAAAAAACATGCAGATTACGTTAAAAGACGGCTCCGTAAAGGAGTATGCAGAGGCAATGTCCGTCATTGACATTGCAAAGGACTTGAGCGAAGGTCTGGCTCGTATGGCCTGCGCCGGTGAAATCAACGGAAAGGCGGTAGATCTTCGTACAGTAGTTTCCGAGGACTGCCGGTTGAACATTCTGACCTTTCAGGATGAGGCAGGTAAGGCTGCCTATCGTCATACCGCTTCCCATGTTCTTGCAGAGGCGGTAAAGCGTCTGTATCCGGAGGCTAAATGTGCAATCGGTCCGTTCATCGAAACCGGTTTCTATTACGATTTCGATATGCCGTCTCTGGATCGTGCCGCTTTGGATGCGATCGAAGCAGAGATGAAGAAGATTATTAAGGAAGGAAGGGAACTGACCCGTTTTACCCTTCCCAGAGAAGACGCAATTAAGTTTATGGAAGAAAAGCAGGAGCCTTACAAGGTTGAGTTGATTCGCGACCTTCCGGAGGATGCTGAAATTTCCTTCTATGATCAGGGAGATTTTGTTGACCTTTGTGCCGGTCCTCACCTGATGAGCACCAAGGCGCTTAAGGCAGTTAAGCTGATTTCCTCCTCGGGAGCTTACTGGAGAGGCAGCGAGAAGAACAAGATGCTGACCCGTGTATACGGTACCGCATTTACCAAGAATGCGGATCTTGACGCATATCTTGCTCATCTTGAGGATATCAAGAAGCGCGATCACAACAAGCTCGGCCGTGAGATGGAATTGTTTACCACCGTTGATGTTATCGGTCAGGGACTTCCGCTTCTGATGCCGAAGGGCGCCAAGATGATTCAGACCATGCAGCGCTGGATTGAGGATCTGGAGGATAACGAGTGGGGCTATGTTCGCACCAAGACTCCTTTGATGGCAAAGAGCGACCTCTATAAAATTTCCGGACATTGGGATCACTATAAGGACGGCATGTTCGTTATGGGAGAGGAAGAGAAGGATAAGGAAGTATTTGCACTTCGTCCGATGACCTGCCCGTTCCAGTATTATGTTTACAAGGCAAGCCAAAAGTCCTATCGTGACCTTCCGCTTCGTTACGGTGAGACCTCTACCTTGTTCCGCAATGAGGATTCCGGCGAGATGCACGGTTTGACCCGTGTACGTCAGTTCACGATTTCCGAAGGCCATTTGATTGTTCGTCCGGATCAGATGGTAGAAGAATTCAAGAACTGCCTTGCGCTTGCAAAGCATTGTCTGACGACTCTCGGTGTGGAAGAGGATGTTACCTATCATCTCTCCAAGTGGGACCCGGCCGATCGTGAGAAATACATCGGTGAACCGGAGGTTTGGGAACAGACCGAGCAGCACATCCGTGATATTCTGAACGAGCTGGATATTCCGTTTACCGAAGAGGTCGGCGAGGCTGCATTTTACGGTCCGAAGGTTGATATCAATGCGAAGAATGTATACGGTAAGGAAGATACCATGATTACCATTCAGTGGGATGCTCTTCTTGCTGAGCAGTTTGATATGTACTACGTTGACCAGAATGGAGATAAGGTTCGTCCTTACATCATTCACAGAACCAGTATGGGATGCTACGAGAGAACTCTCGCATGGTTGATTGAGAAGTATGCCGGCAGGTTCCCGACCTGGCTTTGCCCAGAGCAGGTTCGTGTACTTCCGATTTCCGAGAAATACAATGATTACGCAGGGAAGGTTCTTGCAGAGCTTCGTAAGAACGGCATTCTGGCTACACTTGACGAGCGTGCGGAGAAGATTGGTTACAAGATTCGTGAGACCAGAAAGAACCGCGTTCCTTATATGCTGGTTGTTGGGCAGAAGGAAGAGGAAGAGGGCGTTGTATCCGTAAGAAGCCGCTTCCTCGGTGATGAGGGTCAGAAGCCTCTGCACGAATTCATTTCCGCAATCTGCGAGGAGATTCGTACCAAAGAGATTCGCAAGGTAGAAGTAACCGAGTAGTCACATGGAAAATGCTGATAATTGTTCCGAGAGCGGAGGCATAGTCTTCCGCTCTCGGAACGTTTGGAAAGGAAAATGCTATGATATTCAGAAGAGCGGAAGAAAAGGACATGGGGAAGATTAACGAACTCCTGCTTCAGGTGTGCCTGGTGCATCATATCGGGCGACCTGACCTCTTCCAATACGGTACCAAGAAATATAGGGAGGAGGAATTGCTGGCGCTCATCCATAACGATAACTGCCCGATTCTTGTGGCGGCAGATGAGGAGGATACGGTGCTCGGATATGCATTTTGCAAATTCATACAGCATTTCGGCGACAACATTCTGACCGATATCAGGACGCTTTACATTGATGACCTTTGTGTTGACGAGACTATTCGCGGTAAGGGAATCGGCAGCTTTATTTACGAAAATGTGCTGGCATTTGCGAAGGAGAACGGTTGTTATAACGTTACCCTGAATGTTTGGGAATGCAATCCGGCGGCAAAGAAATTCTACGAAAAATGCGGACTTAAACCCCAGAAGGTTGGGATGGAGACCATTCTCTGATTATTAGGATGGAAAGTACAACCAGTATACTGACACGTTCATAAATGAATGTGTCGATACACCGGCGAGCGTCCGGTAAAAACACGAATTCCCCGGTAGGTATCTCCACCGGGGGGAAAATCGTAGGTCGGGATAAGAGGTTCACAAGAGAGCCTTTTTCGTTTTACGATTGGGATATATAGGTGTTGATTTCGCTTATGATATCCCGGCTGGCATAAATGCCTTTATCGGCATATTTAGCGGCTTCTTCGGCAAAAGACCGCGACTTGTCCGGCCGGGTTTGGGCATTTTCTTTTGCAAGAGCCAGACAGCTTCGGCTGTAGATGGCACAAAACTCATCGTAGAAGAGGAAAGAAGGGTTCAGATTCGGTTTGATCCATTTGAGGGCTTTCCGATATTCGCCCTCCTGGTAGAGGCGCTTGCCTTCTTTTAACAGGCGGAAGGTCATGCTGTTGTCCGGCGTCCTGCCGGTTCCTGCTTCCACGGGGACATCGCCCTGCGCCTTGGAAAGCATCTGAATGGAAATATCCAGCCTCTGCGACAGATATTCCAGCGTCTTGATGGAGGGAATCGCGGTTCCGCTCTCAATCTGACTTAACATATTTCGGGTTATGAAATTGCCGACTACCTCACTCTGCGTCATTTTCTTTGCAAGTCTTGCTTCTTTAATTAATCGTCCGAGTTCGCTTCGATCCATAGAAGTTCCTCCCCTTAATCTATTGGTATCCGTTGATAACGAAAATTTTTTGCCGTAAACATTATTTACAGAAGTATCTTAACAGAATTTTTTTGCAGATGCAAGGGATATTTCACATCCTTTTTGTTGTAAAAACAATAAAAAACTAGTATAATAACAACAAATGCGTATCCCGGGTCTCTATGGACAAATCCATCGGGCGATACGCCATGAAATGGAGGAAATGATGAAGAAAACAGGGAAAAAAATACTGTGCGTCCTGCTTTGCCTGGTATTGTTGACCGGCTGCGGCAGCGGCGGAAGCAAGAAGGAAAAGCCTACGGCAACACCGGAACCGACCAAGGAACAGCAGGCGACGCCGACACTGACCCCAAGCGTGGATCTGAACAGCGAAGAGGCATTAAAGGAACAGGCGCGCTTTGATGAGTATCTGGACGGTGTTTTTAAGGAATTTATGGCGAATCAGGACAGCTTTACGATTCACTTTTTGCTGGAACATCCGGAAAAGTATGGTATCGATCAGGGATGTACTTTGGGTGATATTAACGAAGACACGGAAGATTATGCAGATCGGTGCAAGAGATTACAGACAGAGCTTCTTACGTTTGACTACTCCCTTCTTACCGAAAGCCAGAAGGTTAATTATGACCGCATGGCATACGAGTACAAAATCGGTATCCAGGGGGATGAGCTGGAAGTCTGCTACAGCGGTTTGTTTTCCATGAACAGCAATATTATCAGTAATTCGTCTACATATTATACAGAATTTATGGTATGCGAAAAGAAGGATGCAGACGATTACATTGAACTTCTGAAGCTTTATCCGGATTTGCTTAAGGAAGCACTGGAACAGGCAGATACCGACAAGGAGGACGGAAATCTTCCGACCAAGGGAATGCTTGAAAATGTGATTGAGGCTGCAGAGGGACTGACCGATGCATCCAAGCATCCGTTTGTCATCGCATTCCGGGAGAATATGAAGGAATTAACGGATTTGACTGTTGCGGAGGCAGAGGATTATGTCAGCCGTGCGCAGCAGGTTGTGTCCGAGCAGATTGTTCCCGCTCTTGGGGAATTTATGGATGCACTTGAGAAGAGAATTGCGGATAAGGAATACGTGGAGCCCGCCGGTCTTTGCGATAAAAAGGGCGGAAAAGAGTATTATGAGTATCTGATTCAGGCTAAGGCGGGCAGCGAGATGTCCGCACAGGAAATTTACGATTACCTTGATACTAAAAAGAAAGATATGCTTAAGAAATACATGGCAATGCTGATGCTTGACGGCAGTGTAGGTGACCGCTACGAGGCATCTGCATCGCAGGATTTGGGTGATCCGGAGAAGATTCTGAATGACCTGAAGAAGGAGATCAAGGACAAATTCCCGAACATTAACGAAACGAAGTTTACGGTAAGCTATTTGCCGAAGGTTCTGGAGATTAAAGGCGTTTTGGCATATTATCTTTCTCCGCAGATTGACAATACCGGACGGAAGATTATCCGCGTAAACGGAAGCGCAGTCGGCGATAATTCCGTATCGCTGTATTCGACTCTGGCTCACGAGGGATATCCGGGGCATTTGTATCAGGATGAATACTTTATGTCCTCCGAGGGATACCATGAAATTAACGCAATGCTGACCTATCTTGGTTATCAGGAGGGTTGGGCAACCATGGTTGGTTCCAAGGCTTACGGCTGGGCATGCAACGACGACCATGTAGCAATGCTTTACAACTTTGACTACGACTATTCCATGATTCTTGCAGCAATGTCCGATATCGGCGTCAATTATCTTGGCTGGG
Organism: Lachnoclostridium sp. UBA7482; assembly: GCA_002479645.1. Taxonomy (GTDB): domain Bacteria; phylum Bacillota; class Clostridia; order Lachnospirales; family Lachnospiraceae; genus ISDg. Next base: position 41,567 of record DLOO01000010.1, read on the forward strand.
ATGAGGATGCAGTTTATCAATTCCTCGCCGACAACCTGATTGATTCCAAAGAGGCAGCAAAGTCGTTCTTCGAGATGGCAGCATCCGATCCGGGGGTATATCTGCCTTACACATTCGGCTATCACATGACCAATGATGCGCTCGATAAACTCGAAAAGAAGGGGATGAGCGAGATGGATGCATTGGCTGCATTTCTGAATGTCGGCCCTTGTTCCTTTGAAGTGTTGAATAAACACCTTGGATTGGAATAATTTTGGAAAAATGCACAAAAACGATTGCATAATATCTGTTTTTTTGTTAAAATAGCATTAGTTTTTTGTTATAACACGGAAATGGAGGGTTAATTATGCAAACGTATAAGTATGAAAAGCTCCGTAACGTTGCCGTATTGGGGCATGGCAGCTGCGGAAAGACCACTTTGGTAGAAGCGATGGCTTACACTACCGGAATTACGAAGCGTATGGGCAAGGTGGAGGATGGCTCCACAATCAGCGATTTCGACAAGGAAGAGCAGAAGCGCGGATTTTCCATTAGTACCAGTGTCGTACCGATTTTGTGGGAGGATACCAAGATTAACTTCCTGGATACGCCCGGTTATTTTGACTTCGTAGGTGAAGTGGAGGAGGCTGTCAGTGCTGCNNGGGCCGATGCGGCGGTCATCGTTGTATCCGCAAAGGCCGGCGTCGAGGTCGGAACTATGAAAGCATGGGAACTCTGTGAGCGTAACCATTTGCCGAGAATGTTCTTTGTTACCGATATGGATGATGACAACGCCAGCTACCGTCAGGTGGTTGAGGATTTGAAGGAGCGCTACGGTAATCGTATTGCACCGTTCCATACGCCGATTCGTGAAAACGAGGTTTTCGTCGGATTTGTTAATGTTGTGAAGATGGCAGGCCGTCGTTTCAGCAACAATCTCGGCGAATACGTTGATGGAGATATCCCGGATTACTGCATGGACTATACGGAGCAGTATCGCGGACAGCTGATGGAGGCTATTGCCGAGACCAGTGAAGAGCTGATGGAGAAGTTTTTTGACGGTGAAGAATTCACCATGGTTGAGATTGAAAATGCAATCCGTCAGAGTGTCGGCAGCGGCGATATGGTTCCGGTTCTCTGCGGTTCCGGTATCCAGGCAAGAGGCGCGTTTGCTCTCCTGCAGGCAATTGATAAGTATTTCCCGTCTCCGAATAAGGGGATTATTACCGGTATGAACCGGAAGACCGACGTAACCTTCTTCGCAGACTATGATGCAAATAAGGAATTTTCCGCAAAGGTTTGGAAGACAATTGCAGATCCGTTTATCGGTAAGTTCTCACTCATTAAGGTGTGTTCCGGTGTGCTTCGTTCCGATGCTGTGATTTTCAATGCCAACACGGAGACCGAAGAAAAGCTTTCCCGTCTCTATGTGCTGCGCGGTAAAGAGCAGATTGAAGTTTCCGAGCTGTATGCAGGTGATATCGGCGCTATTGGCAAATTGTCCGACACACAGACCGGCGATTCCCTGTCTACCAAGGCAGCTCCGATTGTTTATGACAAGCCGAAGATGTCCACGCCGTATACATATCTTCGTTATGAAGCAAAGGCAAAGGGTGATGATGATAAGATTTCCCAGTCTCTTGCGAAGTTGATGGAAGAGGATAAGACCTTAAAGACCGTCAATGATAAAGAAAACCGTCAGGCACTCCTGTACGGTATCGGCGACCAGCATCTGGAGGTTACTGTCAGCAAACTGATGTCCCGCTATAAAGTTGAAGTGATTACCGGTAAGCCTCGTGTTCCCTACCGTGAGACTATCCGTAAGAAGGTACAGGTGCAGGGTCGTCACAAGAAGCAGTCCGGCGGCGCCGGCCAGTTTGGTGATGTTACCATGGTGTTTGAGTCCTCCGGTGATTTGGAGACGCCGTACATCTTTGAAGAGAAGATTTTCGGCGGCGCAGTTCCCAAGAACTTCTTCCCGGCAGTAGAAAAGGGCGTTCAGGAAAGCGTTCTGGCAGGACCTCTGGCAGGTTATCCGGTAGTCGGAATCAAGGCTACCCTGGTGGATGGTTCCTATCACCCGGTAGACTCCAACGAAATGGCATTTAAGCTGGCTTCGATTAAGGCATTTAAGACCGGTATTATGGAAGCTACGCCGATTCTCCTTGAGCCGATTGCTTCCCTGAAGGTACTGATTCCGGACAAATATACCGGTGATATCATGGGTGACCTCAGCAAGCGCCGCGGTCGTGTTCTCGGTATGAATCCGCTTAATGGCGGCAAGCAGGAAATCATTGCGGACATTCCGGTTTCCGAGCTCTATGGGTATTCTACCGACCTTCGTTCCATGACCGGAGGTATCGGTGATTTCTCTTATGAATTTGCAAGATACGAGCCCGCGCCGTCCGATGTACAGGCAAAGGTTATCGAGGAAAATGCCGATAGGGAAGAGTAGGGCATAGTTCGCGAAGATTTTTGGTTCCATAGAATAAAAATGTAATGAGATGTTATATGTAAAAGGTGGTTTTTACCACTTAATACATATGACATCTCATTTGTTATCTTTACCGGCATCTGCCACGAGCCTGTCAAAATCACTTTGATATAAACGGTCTTGAATAACACGGTATTGTTCAAATTCGCTCTCTGCAAAGGCTTTGGCAATGGCGGCGGTCACGTTCCCTTTGTCCTGTAAAATATCTGCATCATTAAATTGTAAGAACGCATCCAGCTTGGATGCCCAATCAGCCATGGTCATAGGAATATGTCGTCTTGCTTGACGGGTGGCGTAATCGAGGTACATCGTGACAATTTCATTTAGCTCCTGTATTTCAATCTTAGATAAGTAGTTTTTTGCTACAGATACATCGGCTTTCACGATTTTGCCATCGGGAGCATTGTGCCAAGAGGTGAGTCCCATATGGTCTTTGGTATGGTCGGCTCTTGTCATAATGACCTCGGCTGCTGTGTTGCCGTGAACGGCATAATGCATCTTATTTTGAACGGTGGCAAAGAAATCCTTTGTGATTTGGCTGTCCAAAGAGTAGTCCGCCGCCGTTGCGTAAATATCGGTGATTTTCTGATAGAATCGGCGTTCGCTTGCACGGATTTCCTGAATCTCGGAAATTAAGTGGCTAAAATAGTCCTCGTCAAAAATCTGACCGTTAATCAGTCGGCTCTTGTCCAGTACATATCCTTGTTTGGTAAAGGTATCAAGCACCTTCGTTGCCCATTGACGAAACCGTGTTGCTCTGCCGGAGTTGATACGATACCCCACCGAAATAATGGCAGACAGCGAATAGAACTTATATTGATAGGTTTTTCCGTTATCCGCAACTTGTGCAAAATTTGCACAAGTTGCGGATAACGATAATTCGCCGCTTTCATAAACATTTTTGAGGTGCTTTGTAACAACACTTCTATCTACATCAAAAAGCTGTCCGATTGCCTTTTGTGTCAGCCATACATCGTGGTCTTGCACACGGACTTCAATGCCATCCTCGTGAGCATCCTTTGTAAACACAAGGAAGTCAACTGTGCTATTGCGGATTTGTAATTTGTTATCGTCGGAAGCAGGCGTTTTTTTATCAGCCATAATCGTTTCCTTTCCTATCCTTTATTCTTATCTTTGGTTCTGCACTTATAAACATTGCGTGTATTCTTACACTAAGGACTGCAAAATACCGCACTCGGCCTGCTTGCCGCAAAAACCTCAGAGCAATGCCGTCAAAGGCTTTCATACCTTGCTGCATCAGCGCCTTGCGGTCGGATATCGGGGGAGCATAGTCGTCATAATAGAGCATCGTTGTAAGATAGGTAAAAGCAATAACATCAAATTGCTGTTTCATTTGTTATCACACGGTTATTATTGATGTTCCAGATAGATTCAATACACTTTTTAACCACATCAGGCTTGTCAAATATTATACACGAATTTTATGGATTTTTCAATCTAATAGAGGAAATTTACCTATACAAGATAAACGGCATATAAATGTGCTGCCGTTGAAAGGTACGCCCGTCCGCTCATAGATAATCGGGGGGAAAACAACCGTCTAAAATGCGGTCGTTCCCCAATGTTTTTTTGCAGAAAAATCCTTTCATAAGAATTCATAGAATTTTCCTTTACGTCCCGGCATACTTCGTAGTATAATAAAAAAAAGTTATGGTGAAATGATGAGACAACCTCTAATCGGGATACTTCCCCAATACGATATGGAGCGAAGAAGATGGTTTTTGTGCGCAGATTATCAACGTGCCGTAAGCAGAGCCGGAGGCGTTCCGATGCTTCTCTGTACGGATATGTTATCTGCACAGAAGCAACTGCTTGAGGAACTCGACGGTTTTCTGTTTCCCGGGGGGCCGGATGTCAATCCGCTTATCTTCGGAGAGGATATACAGCGTGGCTGCGGAACCATCTGTGCCGTGCGGGACAGTCAGGAACTATCCATGCTTCAGCTGCTTGCCGAACGACGCAAGCCGGTGTTGGGAATCTGCCGTGGGATTCAGGTTATGAATATTGCATTTGGCGGGGATATCTACCAGCATTTGGACGAGGAACAATGGCAGATGCACTATCAGACGGCGGAGGACGATGTGGTAACTCATCAGGTACAGGTTGTTCAGGACAGCCTGCTTTATAAGCTGACGGCGCGGAAACGTATTTTTGTGAACAGCTTTCACCATCAGGGACTAAGGACAATCGCCAAAGGGTTTCGGGTCAGCGCGACAAGCAAAGACGGACTTCCGGAAGCGCTTGAAAAGAGCGGACACCCGTTCTTTCTGGGGGTGCAGTGGCATCCCGAGCATCTTTCAGCCGAACGGACGGATGCGGCGGCATTGTTTCAAGGTCTGATACAAAATTGCTGAAGTAGAGGATTTTATGTTTCGAAGATTTTATCCTGCCGAAATGGCAGAAAGCAGTTACAGCATTGACTACGAATCACTGTATGAACAGGGATACCGGGGCATCATTTATGATATTGACAATACTCTGGTGGAGCACGGAGCCGATGCAAATGAACAGGTCATCGAGTTATTCCGCAGGCTGTGTAAAATCGGATTCCGCATTTGTCTGCTGTCCAATAACAAAGCGCCGCGCGTGCGCAGATTTTACCGCGGAGCGAAGATTAAAGGCGTTAAGCTTCATTACATTTTTGACGCACATAAGCCGTCCACGAAGAACTATCGGAAGGCGATGCTGGTGATGCGTACAACGAAGAAAAATACGCTGTTTGTCGGGGATCAGCTGTTTACCGATGTGTACGGTGCAAATCGTGCCGGAATCAAATCATTTCTGGTAAAGCCGATAAATAAGAAGGAAGAGATTCAGATTGTATTTAAGCGCCGTCTGGAGCGCATTGTTCTTCATGTATACAGAAAAGAGCGTATGGAGCATCTGAAGCAGTCCAATATTGTCCTGATTGGATTCATGGGATGCGGAAAGTCCACCATCGGACACCGTTTGGCAGAAAAATACAATTTTTCCTTTGTCGACACCGACCTGCTGATTGAACAGAAGGCCGGATGCACCATTAGCGAATTGTTTGCAACCAAAGGCGAGAAGTATTTCCGTGACATGGAGACCGACATTCTGTGGGAGTTGGTGCGTAAATCAAAGCGTCAGATTATTGCAACCGGCGGCGGTATGCCGGTGCGGGAAGAAAACCAGAAGCTTCTGCGTAAACTGGGTGTGGTTGTATTTCTGAACCTTACACCGGAAACCGTATTGAAACGTTTGGAGGGCGATACGACACGTCCGCTTTTGCAGAAAGCTACGAAGGAGCAGGAGGTTCGGCATTTGCTTACCGAACGTAAATTCGTCTATCAGATGACGGCGCATAAGACTGTTCGTGTGGATGATAAGTCTGTGGAGGAAGTCGTAAAGGAAATTGCAGACAGCATCTGATCGGCGGTTGGATGAAAGCAACAAATTGAACCGGAGGGAATCGATGATGAAGATACTGATTATGAACGGACCGAATCTGAACATGCTCGGAATTCGCGAGCCGGGAATTTACGGGACCGATACGTACGAGGGACTTATGGAGCGTCTTACGGAGAAGGCGGAGAAACTTTCCGTAAAGCTTGAATTTTATCAGAGCAACAGCGAGGGGGCTTTGATTGACCGCCTGCATCAGGCGTATTTTGATCAGGTGGACGGTGTGGTGATTAATCCGGGCGCGTATACCCATTACAGCTATGCGCTGCATGATGCTCTGAAGATTTTGAAGATGCCTAAGATTGAGGTACACATTTCCGATATTCATGCCAGAGAGGAGTTCCGAAAAATCAGTGTGACGGCGCCGGCTTGCGACGCTCAGATTGCCGGACACGGTCTTGCGGGATATGAGATGGCAATTGAGCAAATCGCTGCAAGGAATCGAGGATAGCAGGCATTCCCGGGGGATTCCATTGGAAAACGTCCGCTTGGGAGGGGAAAGTTACCGGAATGTGAAAAAAAGTGTTGAAAAAATACCGGTTTTACGATACTATGGAAAACAGATAAGATGAAGGAGGACCTCTGTATGATTTCAGCAGGTGAATTTAGAAACGGTCTTACTCTGGAAATTGACGGCAATGTATATCAGGTAATCGAGTTCCAGCATGTTAAACCCGGTAAGGGCGCAGCATTTGTAAGAACAAAATTAAAGAATATTAAGAGTGGCGGTGTAGTTGAAAAGACCTTCCGTCCGACTGAGAAATATCCGCCGGCTCACATTGAGAGAAGCGATATGCAGTATTTGTACAACGATGGTGATTTGTTCTACTTCATGAACGTTGAGACCTTCGATCAGACCGGTCTGAGTGCAGATCAGGTTGGCGATGCGCTTAAGTTCGTTAAGGAGAACGATATGGTTAAGATGCTGTCCCATGCCGGACAGGTTTTCGCTATCGAGCCTCCGTTGTTTGTTGAGTTGGTAATTACTTCTACCGAGCCCGGATTTAAGGGTGATACCGCTACCGGTGCAACCAAGCCTGCCGTAGTAGAGACCGGCGCAACCGTATATGTACCGTTGTTCGTTGAAGAGGGAGAAACCATCCAGATCGACACCAGAACCGGCGAATATATGAAGCGTGTTTAATATTGATTGGCACAGTGTCCTAAAGAGGACTGTCAACAACATTATTTTGTTGACAGTCCTCTTTATTCCTGCATATAGGGAGCAGGCAGTTAGGTGTCAGACAGGAGAGAAGCAAATGAATTCAGGCAGCAAAGGAACATGCAGCGCGGTAGTCTTTGATATGGACGGCGTCATCTTTGACTCGGAACGTCTGGTTATGGAAGGCTGGAAAATCATCGCTGAAAAATACGGTTATAAAGATATGGAGCAGGTATTTTACCGGTGCATCGGCGTCAATACCGCAGGGACGAAAGAAATCGTGCTTGCGCATTACGGGCAGGATTTCCCTTATGACGAATACAAAAAAGAAACCTCGCGGTGGTTTCATGAGCGATATGACAATGGCAGATTGCCGTTAAAGAAAGGCGTTCGGGAGATTTTAGCATATATGAAGCAAGCCGGCGTGCCGGTGGCGTTGGCGTCCTCGACGAGAGAGGCGGTTGTTCGGCAGGAACTCAGTGATGCCGGGCTTTTGGAATACTTTGCGCGAGTGGTTGGCGGTGATATGGTGGAGCGAAGCAAGCCGGCGCCGGACATTTTTCTGAGAGCCTGCGAGGAACTGGGAGTTGAACCAAAAGAGGCGATTGCGATTGAGGATTCCTTTAACGGGATTCGGGCAGCCGACGCCGCAGGAATGATGCCGGTTATGGTTCCGGATCTGCTTCCGCCGGATGAGGAAATGAGGCAGCGGGCATTTCGCATTTTTGAGGATTTGACGCAGGTGCGGCAGTGGCTGGCTTCTGAGGTGTTTTAATCAACAGAAAAGCCCTGGAAGTGATATAATATTAGAAATTATATACCATGAAATAAGCGGGGGTGAATGATATAAAGTATGTGGAGGCAGCTATTAATTTGCTGGGAATGGCGATCGTATTTGTTATATGCATCTTAAGCAAAACGCCTACTGTAATCGGCAGTCCTGTTGCTGTAGGTATCCTAGTAATTCTTTGGTGCTTTTGGAGGAGAGGAGTATTGTTGTATGCGGGGAGGGAAGTCCTTTATATTTTCTTCGCGTATGCGTTTGCTTCTGAGCAATGGGGAGAAAATTCATGGAGATACTACTTGCCGGTAGTTCTTTTTATCATGACTTTGGCGCCTTTTTTCATCTGCGCAGGGAAGTCGTCGAAAAAAACAGAAGAAAAGACATCGGTTTGGACAATTGCTTCCTTCGTCCTCTCGTTGATAGTATTGGGACTGAATAGTTTCCTTTCTTATCTGATTACCTGTCACGCAGATTCGGAAGGTTTTTTTGAAGGGGAAACATATCTAATTCCGATTCTGATTATGACGGCAGTGCTGGCGACGGTAAGTTCGATATTTAAGGGATGGGAAATCCGGGTTATTTGCATGGTGTTGTCGTTATGGGCAATAATCACTATTCTGGATGTACCTTTCAACGGTCATAGGCTTGTGTTCGATCAGGCGGGAGCATTGAGCGGTAACACAATAACGATGGCAAATCGGTGTGTTGCTTTATGTGTTTTGACTATGATAGTGTTCCTTTTGATGAATGGAATTCTTCTTTACAAGGGGGCTATAAAGAAAAGAATAGATTAGAATAAAATAGAAAAGAATAGCAAAAGAGCGTGTGGAAAATGAAAAATCATTTTTTGCACGCTCTTTGTTTTTTACATCAATTCCTTATAAATCCTATCCGCAGCTTCCGGCGGCAGGCTGTCTTGGAAGAAGAGTTCGGAGGCTTTCCTGGCCTGCAGGACAAGCATCCGGAGTCCGTTAACGGCGGTCACGCCCATAGCGGCGGCATCGCTCAGAAAGCGGGTCATGGGAGGATTGTAAATCAGGTCGCAGACGGCAGTCAGCTTCCTGTAAGGCGTCAGGTCAATCGGCGTAGCGTCGCATTTGGGGTACATACCGACCGGGCTGGTGTTGATGATGATATCAGCGTCAGCGTGAAGGGCAGCAGCCTCTTCATAAGTGATGCAGCCTTCCTGAGGACGGTATTTGACGGTGATGACCGTACCGGCCTTCTGATCCTCTAAAACTGCCAGAACTGCCTTGGCTGCGCCGCCGTTTCCGAGTACCAGTACCTTCTTTCCTGCGACGTCAATACCGTTTTCTGTCAGAGTTTCCGCAAATCCATAGTAGTCTGTGTTGTAGCCCCACAGGGTTTTGTCGCGGTTGACAATGGTATTGACTGCACCGATTCGTGCAGCTGCCGGGTCTATATGATCCAGGTAAGGGATAACATCCCGCTTATAAGGAATCGTTACATTGATTCCGAGAAAATCCCGCTTCTCCATAAAAACAGGGAATTCTTCCCGGCTCAACTCCTGCAGATCGTAGGATTCTTCCCGCATTGCCTCATGTATCACCTTGGAATAACTGTGTCCGAGCTTTTCTCCGATTAGTCCGTATTTCATTTACTTTACCTCTTGCTTTCGTCCCGCCGGTTTCGGAAAATGCCGGAAAACGACGGAGACGGTATTTACGGATAGCATATTTCATTGCGATAAAAAATGCAATGTATTTTTGTAATAATTTCCGATGCAAGTCCATATATTGAAAGCAGAAAGGAGGTTTTGGCCGCCGATGAAGGACAAGGAGTTGTTTTTTCGGGTGTTCCCGAAGGAGTTGAGAGAGGCGCTGATGGCGGTGGCTCCGGATTTTCGCAAATTGCAGGAGATTCGTCTGCGTGCGTGCCTGCCTGTTCTTTTTACCTATGATAACGAGGAGTGGTTCCTCGGACAATCCGGCGGGCAGATTCGTACCGGAGAGCGGGCATGGATGATGACGGGAGAGGCGCTTAAGGAAATCCTTGCATTTCTCAGCAACTATTCCGTCTATGCGGTGGAGCAGGATTTGCGGCAGGGGTTTTTGACGATGCCGGGAGGTCACCGTGTGGGCGTCTGCGGCAAGCTTGTCCGGGAGAACGGGCAGCCGCGGAGCCTCCGGGAAATCAGTTCCATGAATTTCCGTGTGGCGCACAGCTATCCGGGATGCGCGGGCGAGGTGGTAGGCCGTCTTTCGCTTCTGACAAAGCCGGGAAATGTTCTGCTGGTATCGCCGCCCGGATGCGGCAAAACAACGATGCTGCGAGACATCATTCGTATGTTGTCCGAAGGCGGGCAAACGGTCGGCGTAGTGGACGAGCGTTCGGAAATTGCGGCGTCCTATCAGGGCGTCCGCGGGCAGAATCTCGGACCACGGACAGATGTGCTGGATGCAACGCCCAAGGTACTCGGAATGCAAATGCTTCTGCGTTCGATGGCTCCGGATTACATCGCTGTGGATGAAATCGGCGGAGACGAGGATGTGCGGGAACTGCGAAACGCCATGCACAGCGGGTGTCATTTGGTGGTAACGTGCCACGGCTCCGATAAGGCGGAGCTGCTGCAAAAACGGAACATTGGCGGGATGATTTCCGACGGCTGCTTTCAGGGAATCGTGTATTTGTCAAGGCGAAACGGAGTCGGAACGATCGAGGGGGTTGAACGGATTGCTGGGTAAAATTGTCGGAAGTATGTTGGTAATTGTGGCCTGCGGCGGAGGCGGTATCCTGATAGGACAACAGATGCGCAGGCGTTACGATACGCTGTCGGAGGGGCGACGTGCCGTCCAGCTTTTGCAGGCACAGATTCGCACGGAGGGAAGCAGTCTGCCGGAGGCTCTTCGCGAGACCGGGGAGCATTGCGGGGGAATCTACAAAGAGATGTTTCGGGAGCTGTCCTCGGAGATGCTTTTGTTTCGCGGGGAACCCGTCAGATCTCTATGGGGAGAGGTCGCAGAGAGGCATTTGACAGAGCCGTACCTCAAGGAAGAGGATGCGGCGCAGTTTGTCTTATTGGGCGAGCAGCTTGGTATGACGGACCGCAAAATGCAGGAAACGATTTTGGAACGGTATTTGGAATATACCGATCATGAACTTGCGGAATTGCTTACGGAAATGAAGGACAAGACCCGGCTTTATCGGAATCTGGGCTTTTTGTTCGGGACATTTGTGACAATTCTGCTGCTTTAGGAGCGATATGGATATCTATCTCATTTTTAAGATTGCCGCAGTAGGAATTATCGTATCTGTGGTAGGGCAGATTCTGAAAGCCTCGGGGAGAGAGGAGCAGGCATTTCTGGCGGGTCTGGCCGGGCTCATTCTGGTGTTGACGTGGGTTGTGCCTTACATAGCGGATTTGTTTCAAATGATTAATAACCTGTTTCAATGGTGAGAAAGTCGGGCGGAAGCAGGAGAGAACGAAAGGACTGTGGAATCCGGCGGGGCGGAGGATAGTATGGAGAAAATCATCGGAATTGCAATTCTTACGGTCGTAGGCTCTCAGCTTGTGAAAAAGCAGGCGGGAGAGATTGCATTACTGCTGTCCATTGCAGCCGCTGTGTTTGTGGGGCTTTGGAGCGTTGACCGGCTGCAATATGTTGTGGCGGCTCTTTCGGGGCTCTTTGCGGAGGTGGGGCTGTATGAAGGATACGGTCAAATCCTCATGAAAATTGTGGGACTGGCCTACATCGGGGAACTCGGGAGCGCGCTTTGCAAGGATGCCGGGTGCCAGGCTTTGGCAGAGCAAATCGGAATAGCGGCCAAATTCAGCATTCTCTCTGTAAGCATTCCTGTGTTTTTGCAGCTTGTGGAGGTGATGGGGCAGTTTGGGCAATAAAAAATGGGTTTGGTACATAGGTTTATTGACGGTCATTTTTGTCGGGAAGCTGCATCTGGTCTGCGCCGAGGAAGAAGACAAGGGCATGGAGTATGTGGAGCAGTTCTCGGATTATCTGGATTACAGTGAGCTGGACAATCTGTTAAGCGATGAAGAGACGCTGGAGGGGAAGAGCTTTTCGGGATATGTGAGGGATCTGCTCCTGGGGGATGCGACACTGTCGGTTAGCAGTATTTTGCGGTTAATCGGCAATCAGCTGCTTGGCTGCTTTCGGACGGATATCGGGTTCTTTCGCCGATTATTGCTTCTGGCAGCAGTTTCGTCTCTTTTTTCTGTCATGGCGATGTCGTTTCAGAACGCACAGGTGGCGCAGACCGGCTTTCTGGTTGTGTTCTTCTTTCTGTACATCCTTTTGCTGAAAAGCTATTTGGAGGCGGCGTCCGTCGCGCAAAATGCGGTAAATACAATTCTGGGCTTCATGCGGCTTCTGGTGCCGGTGTATCTGGCGACCATAACCTTCTGTACCGGAATCACGACGGCGACCGGATTTTATCAGATATACATTACGTTAATTACCATGTGCCAAAGCATCCTCGTGACGGTTTTCTTTCCGCTGTGTAATCTATACGTCATGCTTGGCATGGGCGGGCAGCTCGCATCGGAAAATTATCTTTCGGGCTTTACCGGATTGGTCAAAAAGATTATTCTCTGGGGCAAAAAGGTGATGCTTGGCATGGCGACCGGTTTTTCGGTGATTCAGGGGATTTTGGCGCCGGGTGTGGATCAGCTGAAACGCAATACCTGGGTCAAATCCCTTGCGGGGATACCGGGGATCGGCGGACTTTTTTCGGGAGTGACGGAAACCGTCTTCAGTGCGGGTGTTGTCATAAAAAATGCAGTCGGCGCGGCGGGGATTCTGATTTTACTGCTGCTTTGCATTCGGCCGCTGGTTCAGTTATTTGCGTATATGCTGTTGTTTCGCGTTGTCGGGGCCTGTGCGCAGCTTTATGCGGATAAGAAAATTGCCGCGTGCATTATGGAAACAGCGGAAGCCATTGAACTTCTTTTGGGGCTTGTATTTGCGGCAATGTTGTCTTTTTTTATCGTTATGATGGTTTTGGCGGTGACAACCGCGGGGACGTAGGGATGGAAGCATTTCAGGAGTGGATTTATCGGATTTTGTATCTTGTGGTTTTTCTGAATATGGTTGTGGCGCTTGTACATAAGGAAAGCTACGGCAAATACCTGCGGATTGTAGCGGGATGGCTGCTCACGCTGTATGTCATGGTGCCTCTGCTGGATTTTTTCGGAAATGGTGCGATGGCATGGCCGGAGTTTTCCGTGACAGGGGAAGAGGAGGAGGCGGATTCGGCAGAATTTGACGCATGTATGCAGTCCTTTTACGAACAGGGGCTTGAGAGGCAATTACTCCGCTTTATCCGAAGTAAAGAATATGAACCTGTTGCCGTGCGTGTGACAATCAGCGGAAAGGAGGAGAATATGTCGATTACGGGGCTGTATGTTGTGATAAGCGCCGGGCAGGACACTTCTGCACTGAAGGAAATTCTTGTGTCGTATTACCGGATTCCCGAGGACGTAATTAAAGTTACGGTGCCGCAGTAGCATACATCCGGAACCGCGTGGGAAAGGAGGAAAAAATGAAGGAGCTGCTTGCGAAACTGAAGAAAATCGGATACGGAAAACTGGTTCTTCTGCTTCTGGCGGGAATTACGCTGCTGATGCTGTCCGGTCCGAAGAGCACGCCGAAAAATGAGGCATCTCCCATGCCGACCGTGGCACTGCAAAATAAGAAAAGCGAGGAACCGGCATACTATGAAAACCGTTTTCGGGAGATGCTCGAGTCCGTGAAGGGAATCGGAAACTGTAAGGTCATGCTGTCGCCGGAACGGGACGGGGTGCTGATTGTTACCGAGGGAGCAGACGATGCTTCGATTGTTATGCATATAACGGCTGCTGCGGAAGTAATCTTTGGAATTCCGGCACATAAAGTGAAGGTTCTGCCATATAATTAGTAATGAAGTGAGAAGGAGACTAACTGTGAAAAAGATTTTGAAGAAAAACCAAATTATTATTGCGGCTCTGGCGGTTATGATTGTTGTGGCAGGGTATTTGAATCTGACCCAGAAGGGCTCAAAGGCTGCGGATAAGAAGACCACTCCGACAGAGGCCGCAAGCAATGTGGGAGGTGAGGACGGAAAGGACGGCGCAGGGGATTTTGCGGACATCGCGGACGGGAGTATCCCGGTCAGCGACAACGGAAATCTGGTGCTGACGGAAAACAAGAAGCCGAGCAGTACGCCGGCGGCGGATAAGGATGGGGAGACGACTGAGACGGGAAAAAATCCGAACGATGACACGCCCGGAAATGCCATACTTGCAAGCACAGAGCTTTCGCCGGATTTCTTTGTGTCAGCCAAACTTTCCAGAGAGCAGACACGCTCGAAAAACAAGGCGACTCTGATGGCAATCGTTCAGGACAAAACGATTAGTGACGAACTGAAAAAAGACGCGATGGAAACGCTCGTTGCCATGACGAAAAATGCGGAGAAGGAGGATATCTGCGAATCGCTTCTCGGTGCGCGCGGTTTTGAAGAAATTGTTGTACATATTGAGAAAGAGGGCGTTAATGTGATTGTGAATGCAGCTACGATTTCCGAACAGGAGCTTGCGCGGATTGAGGACGTCATTATTAAAGAAACCGGTGTAAAGCTTGACAAGATCGTTGTTCAGCACGCAGTTACCACAGAATAAAAAAAACACTTTTATTTCTCCCGGAAATTTGCTATAATAACTCCGACAGCGAATGTAAATCAATTCGGCGCGTTCGCCGATGGAATACAGGAGGAATAATCATGAGTAAAGAATTGGAACCTGCTTACGGTGCGACTCTTAACCCGGAAAATGTTGACGGCGAGGTGAAAATTGCGGATGATGTCATTGCGGCAATTACCGGTCTGGCTGCAACAGAGATTGACGGCGTGGCTTATATGTCCGGCAATTTGACAAATGAGATTATCGGTAAACTGGGAATCAAAAACCTTTCCAAGGGCGTTACGATTACCCTGAATGACAATAAAGTCAGCGCGGAGATTTCCGTAGTCCTTCGTTACGGCTACAGTATTCCGAAGACTTCCAGAACGATTCAGGAAAAGGTCAAGAGTGCCATTGAGGGTATGACCGGATTGGAAGTGGAACGTGTAAACGTTCATATTATTGGTGTGGACATTGACAAAGCGTAAAGAGTGCAGGAGACAGAGAGTGGTCATTACGCGGGCACTCTCTGTTTTTTGTTCCGTAGGGATACGACTGCAAGAGTGTAAAGCACTCTTTATTACATCATGTATGTTAGGAGGACAGGCATGGGTGAGATAAAAGAAACCGGCGGAAGGCTTACCAGAAGAGCCGGACGAGAATATGTGGTAAAGGCTCTGTACATGGCAGAATTTTACCCTCCCGAAGAGCGGGAAGAGCAGGTGAAACTGTTTTTCTCAATGGAGAATTTGTCTGAGGCTGCAGTAGCGGCACTGATGGAACGCTACCGTTGGGCGGACACATGCAAGAACCATGCGGACAGCGTATTGGTTGCTGCATCCCGGGGATGGGATTTGAATCGTATCGGCAGAACCGAGCTTGCGATTATGCGCCTTGCCGCCGCGGAGATTTGCTCGGATGACGACATCCCTGCGGCCGTTGCAATAAATGAGGCGGTAGAGCTTGCCAAGCTGTACGGCGAAGAGCAGGCAGGAAGCTTCGTAAACGGTATTTTGGGAAAAGTGGCAAAGAAGTATGGTACGGAAAGCGTATAGTGTCAGTCAGGTGAATGCTTACATTCGCGGGCTTATCGAGCGGGACGGCATTTTGCATGGCATCTGTGTTTCGGGAGAGGTTTCAAACTGTAAGTATCATCCGTCGGGGCATTTGTATTTTACCTTAAAGGATTCGGGCGGTCAGATTGCCTGCGTCATGTGGGAATCGGCTCGCCACCGCGGTCTTACCTTTGTTCTGCAGGAGGGACAGAAGGTGGAGATTACCGGAGATATTACGGTCTATGAGCGTGGAGGCAGCTATCAGATGAGCGCCCGAAGCATTCGGCTGGCGGGAATCGGTCAGTTGTATGAGCGGTTTGAACGCTATAAGCAGCAGCTGGCAGCAGAAGGTCTGTTTGCAGAGGAACATAAGAAGCCCTTACCGAGGTATCCACGAACAATCGGGATTGTTACGGCGAGCAGCGGAGCGGCGCTGCAGGATATCTGCAATATTCTCCGCAGGCGCAATCCGTATGTGCAGCCCATTCTTGCACCGGCACAGGTACAGGGAATCGGAGCGGCGGAATCGGTTGTCAGAGCGCTTCACCGACTGGAAAGGCCGGGCATCGACCTGGTGATTGTGGCACGGGGCGGCGGTTCCATTGAGGACTTGTGGGCATTTAACGAGGAAATTGTCGCAAGAGCTGTTTACGATTGCCCGATTCCGGTTATTTCCGGTGTCGGACATGAGACGGACACTACCATTATCGATTACGTATCGGATCGTCGTGCACCGANNGCAGAACTGGCGGTTTGCGAGAGCGCGGCACTGGAAGCATGGCTGGTTGACTGTCACGCGGACCTGTATCAGGCGATGATGAGCCGAATCGAACAGACGAGACAGCAGCTGGATCATATGGGACAGGTATTGTCTTGCCAGAGTCCGGCAGAGAAGATGAGACGTAAGAAGGAAAATCTGGAAGAGCTGCGCCGGAATCTGTCGCAGCAGATGCAACGGAGAACGGAGCAGGCGGCACACCGGTTGGAACTGATGCGCGGCAGACTGGCGGCTCTGTCACCGCTTCGGCGAATCGGCAAGGGATACGGGTATCTGCTTGCGGAGGACGGAGAGGCAGTTTCGTCGGTGAAACAGCTGGACAGCGGGACACAGATGCACATTTACCTTCCGGACGGCCGTGTAAAGGCGGTTGTTGTTGAAGTGGAAGAGCAGCTGATGGAGGATGAATATGGCAAAGAAAAAGGAACAGGCAATTCCTGAGCAGGAAGAAACCCTGGAAGAGGCAATGGAGAGCCTTCGTCAATTGATTCAGACATTGGACGAAGGGGAATTAACACTTGAGGAGTCGTTTCAGATGTACCGGGATGGTATGCAGAAGCTCGCCAAGTGCGAAGCGCTTCTTGATCGTGTGGAGAAGGAACTGCAAATATTGGAAGAGGGCTGAGCCATGGAAAACGAACGGTTTATACAGGAATTGCAGAGAAAAAAAGATGAGGCAGAAGGTTATATTAACGGTCTGCTTCCGGCAGAGGAATCCTTTCAGAAGACTCTGTTTACGGCAATGAATTACAGCGTACAGAACGGTGGAAAGCGCTTACGCCCCATAATGATGTTGGCGTCGTATCGATTCTTCGGCGGAGCAGAAGAGCAGGTGGGGGAACTCGTTGCGCCGTTTCTTGCGGCAATGGAAATGATTCATTCGTACTCGCTTGTACATGACGATTTGCCGGCAATGGACAATGACAGGTACCGCCGCGGCAAATTGACGACGCATGCCGCATATGGCGAGGCGATGGGCATCCTGGCGGGCGACGGACTGTTAAACGCTGCATACGAGACGGCGTTGTCCGCAGCAAATAAACCGGAAAATGCCGTTAAGGTTGTAAAGGCGGCACAGATTCTCGGAAAAAAGGCCGGAGCATACGGAATGGTCGGCGGTCAGGTGGTTGATGTGAAGCTGACCGGAAAAACCATGACGGCAGAACAGCTGGATTTTATTTACCGGCGGAAGACCGGGGCGCTTTTGGAGGCTTCTCTGATGATTGGCGCAGTTTTGGCAGATGCTTCGGACGAGCAGGTTGCTAAGATGGAGCGTGTGGCAGCAGACGTCGGCATGGCATTTCAGATTCAGGACGACATTCTCGACCGGATTGGCAATGAGGCGCTTTTGGGCAAGCCGCTTCACAGTGACGAGAAGAACGAAAAGACGACGTTTGTTACACTGAACGGAATGGAGGCTTCCCGGAAGGCAGTAGAGGAGTTGTCCGAGCGCGCGGCGGCGGCGCTTCGTGAGATTCCCGGCGACAGCAGTTTCCTGGTGCAGTTAATTGAATGGCTTGTAAAACGCGAATATTAATCTACAGAAAGGCGCTTATGATAGGACATGGGTAATCTACTGGAAAAAATAAACCAACCGAATGATGTGAAAAAGATTCCGGAAGAGCAGTTACCGAATCTCGCCAAAGAGATACGAAAGAAGATTCTTTCCGTAACCAGCAAAAACGGCGGACATCTTGCATCCAGCCTGGGAACGGTGGAATTGACCATAGCACTGCATCGCTTTATGGAATTTCCGAAGGATAAGTTAATTTGGGACGTGGGACATCAGTCCTATACGCATAAGATTCTGACCGGACGCAGGGAACAGTTTGCGACGCTGCGCCAAAAGGAGGGAATCAGTGGGTTTCCAAAGCGCTCGGAGAGCGTGTGCGATGCATTTGATACCGGACACAGCTCGACGTCCGTGTCGGTTGCGGCCGGCATGGTAAAGGCCCGCGAGCTGAAGGGCACCGATGAGAAGGTTGTTGCGGTAATCGGCGACGGTTCGCTGTCCGGCGGTCTGGCTTACGAGGGATTGAACAATATCGGGCATTTTAACAGTAATGTTATTATTGTGCTGAACGATAACGAGATGTCGATTTCCAAGAATGTCGGCAGTATGGCAAATTATCTCGGCAAGGTTCGGATGAGCAGCAATTACATTGGGTTTAAGGGAAATCTGGAGCAGGTTCTGAATCGCTCTGCAATCGGGGAAAAGCTTGCAAAGAGCCTGAAGAAAACCAAGGATTCGATTAAGCAGATGATTATTCCGGGCGAGTTTTTCACGGAACTCGGCATTCAGTATTTTGGTCCGCTTGACGGACACAATATCGGGGATCTGGAACATGCGCTGGAGGTTGCGGGGAAGATTTCCGGGCCGGTTCTTCTGCATGTAGTTACCAAGAAGGGAAAAGGCTATCGCTTTGCGGAAGCGGAACCCAGCCGATTCCATGGCATTGATCCTTTTCGTGTATCGACCGGCGAATTGGTTCTTACGAAGAAAAAAAGAACCTTTACGGATGCATTTTCCGAAGCCGTTACGACACTGGGAGAAGCACATTCGGACGTTGTGGCAATTACGGCGGCCATGACCGGAGGTACGGGACTTACGAAGTTTTCAGGCAAATTCCCGGAGCGTTTTTTTGACGTGGGAATCGCGGAAGAACATGCGGTTACCTTTGCCGGCGGACTTGCGGCGTCCGGCATGCGTCCGGTGGTAGCGGTGTATTCGACCTTTTTACAGCGTGCCTATGACCAGATTATCCACGATGTTGCCATGTGCAGACTTCCGGTTACCTTTGCTATCGACCGTGCCGGAATCGTCGGAAATGACGGCGAGACGCACCAGGGAGTCTTTGATCTTGCATACCTTTCCCATATTCCGAATATGACGGTTATGGTACCCGCGAGCGGAGACGAGCTCGGCGGTATGCTATGGTTTGCGCATGAGTGGGACGGACCGACAGCGATTCGTTATCCGAGGGGGAGTCGGGGCTGTGAAACCTATAAAACATGCGGTACTTCGCCGATTGTTTATGGTAAGGCGGAGGTACTTGAAAAGGGCAGTGATGTGGCGATTCTCTTCCTGCACGGTCGATAGCAAAGGTAA
>DLOO01000010.1:61048-62046 GCA_002479645.1 Lachnoclostridium sp. UBA7482
CGTTTTGCGGCGCCGTTTGATGAGGAACTGATTCGCAAGCTTTCCAAGACACATAGGATGCTTGTCACGATTGAGGAAGGCGTTTCCTGTGGAGGTTTTGGCGAACGTATTGCGGCATTTGCCATGAAGGAACAGCTGCCGACCCGAGTTGTGCCGCTTGCTTTGCCGGATAGATTCCTGGCGCAGGCAGACCAGCAGGAACTTCGTTCCATGTGCGGATTGACAAAAGAGGCAGTTTTTGCCAAAATAGAGCAGAATAGAGGATAACATGCAGGAACGGCTGGATGTACGGATGGTGCGGGAAGCCATTACCGCATCGAGAGAAAAGGCAAAACGACTGATTCAGGCAGGACGAGTGTCGGTTGACGGAGTGACGGCGGTAAAGGCCGGACAGATGATAAGCGAGGACGCGGCGATTGCGGTTGCCGGGGAGGTTTCCGCCTATGTCGGAAGAGGCGGGGAGAAGCTTGAGAAGGTTCTTTCCGGATGTGGGCTTTCCCTTAACGGAATGGTTTGTATGGACGTCGGGGCATCCACCGGTGGTTTTACCGATTGTATGCTGCGGCACGGAGCGAAGAAGGTATATGCGGTCGACGTCGGATATAACCAGCTGGCGGAATCGCTTCGCATGGACGAGCGTGTCGTCAACGTGGAAAAGACCAACGTGCGGTATCTGGAGGAAGGGCATTTCGGGGAGAAGATGAATTTCGCAGCGATAGATGTGTCGTTTATCTCCCTGGCGCACATGTTTGCGCCGGTTGCCGGGCAAATGCTTCCCGGCGGGAAACTTGCCTGTCTGATAAAGCCGCAATTTGAAGCCGGAAGAGAGAATCTGAATAAGCACGGAATTGTCAGGCGCGATAAAAAATTGCATGCGAAGGTTATTTTTCAGGTGATGTCTCAGGCGATGGCAGCCGGTTTTTCCCCGTTTTATCTGGATTATTCGCCCATCACCGGCGGAGATGGAAATATCGAATATTTGATGTGCGCTATGTATC
>DLOO01000010.1:62181-64461 GCA_002479645.1 Lachnoclostridium sp. UBA7482
GAGGATGCTTTGTATCCGAGGCTGCGCCGCTGCTGCCTGCGGAGCAGAATCAGAATTTTGCCGCAGATATCCCCGAAGAGACGGAATGCGCGATTGTGCTCGGCGGAGACGGTACTTTCCTGCATGCAGCGAAGGCATTGGAACCGCAGGGGATTCCGGTAATCGGAATCAATCTCGGAAATCTGGGCTTTTTGACGACCGTGGAGATTCAGGAAGCCGAGGACGTATTGGAGCAGTTGATTCGTGATGAGTTTACGGTGGCATACCGGCCGCTTCTGTCAGCAGGAAAAAACCCGGAGACGGTGCTTGCGCCCGAAAAGGCCGACGCGGGAGAACAGGGATTTCCGGCGATGAACGATGTTGTGATTTCCCGAAGCGGCTATTCAAGACTGCTTCATTTTCAGGTTCTTGTGAACGGAGAGCTTGTCAGTGATTATCAGAGCGACGGGGTGATTATCTCGACGCCGACCGGCTCTACCGGTTACAGTATGAGTGCCGGTGGACCGCTTGTGGCTCCCGGAGTTCCGCTTTTGCTGATAACGCCGATTTGCCCGCATTCCCTGCATGACCGACCGATCGTCGTTTCCAGAGATGCGGTAATTACCGTCCGTATGCTGCCGACCTTCCGTTCACAGCAGGAGGAGGCGCTGATTACCGTAGACGGTGATGAATGCGGAATATTGGATGTGCAGGAAACCCTTACCATTGCAACATCAACTCGTTGTGTCAAATTGCTTGAATTGCCGGGAAACAGTTTCTGGGAGCGGGTTCGCGGCAGGCTATAGGGGGGATTGCAATGAAAGAACGGAGACAGAACAAGATTTTGGAAATTATTTCGGAGCGTGTTGTTGAAACACAGGAGGAACTGGCGGGGCTTTTGCAGGCGGCGGGTTTTTATGTGACGCAGGCTACCGTTTCGCGGGATATCCGAGAACTTCGTCTGATGAAGGTTCCTACGGACGACGGAAGGCAGAAGTATGGTCTGATGCAGGGAGGCGCCGGAAAGCCGGAGGGCAGATCCTCCCGCATTTTAAGGGATGCGATTATCAGTATCGATTCGGCGCTGAATCTGCTGGTTATCAAGACCAATGCCGGTATGGCGATGGCTGTAGCGGCGACAATTGATGCGATGCATCTTCCGGAGATGGTCGGTTCCCTCGCCGGAGATGATACCGTATTCTGCGCAGTCCGTACCATTGAAGGTACGGAGCAGATTAAAGAACAGTTAGAGGAATGCCTGCGATAGCAGGTAAAATACAAAATGAAAGGGGACAGAATATGTCTGGACATTCCAAATTTGCGAACATTAAGCACAAGAAGGAGAAGAACGATGCGGCAAAGGGAAAGGTATTTACCCGTCTCGGCCGTGAAATTGCCGTTGCAGTAAAAGAGGGTGGTCCCGACCCCAACAATAACAGCAAGCTGAAGGACGTTGTTGCAAAGGCTAAGGCAAACAATATGCCGAATGATACCATCAACAACAGTATCAAGAAGGCGGCCGGCGATGCAAATGCCGTAAACTACGAGCACGTTACCTACGAAGGTTACGGCCCGAAGGGGATTGCCATCATCGTTGATGCGCTTACCGACAACAAGAACCGTACCGCAGCAAACGTAAGAAGCGCATTTACCAAGGGCGGAGGAAGTATCGGAACGCAGGGCTGCGTATCCTTTATGTTTGACAAGAAGGGTCAGATTATCATCGATAGGGAAGAATGTGAAATGGAACCCGATGATCTTATGATGCTTGCTTTGGATGCCGGTGCAGAGGACTTCGCCGAAGAAGAGGATTCCTACGAAATCACAACCGACGAGAATTCTCTCGGGGCAGTACGAGATGCTCTCGAAGCGGAGAAGATTCCGATGCTTCAGGCAGAGGTTACCATGATTCCTCAGACATGGGTTGAGCTTTCCGACGAGCAGGACGTCAAGATGATGAACCGTACTCTGGACTTGCTGGATGACGACGATGACGTTCAGCAGGTGTATCACAATTGGGACGAATAAGCAACGGATTCCCGGAGAGAGGGAAAGGAACGTATGTTAGTCAGTCTACACGTTAAGAATTTTGCAATTATTGATGAGGTCTGGGTCGATTTCGGCTCAGGCCTGAATGTGCTTACCGGGGAAACCGGCGCCGGTAAATCCATTCTTTTAGGGGCGGTAAACATGGCTCTCGGCGGTAAGGTCAGTAAAGAGGTTCTTGGAAACAAGGCAGATTATGCCCTGGCGGAGCTTATTTTTGACACTGCTGAGGGACGGCTTCGCGAGTTGCTTGCG
>DLOO01000010.1:64597-75323 GCA_002479645.1 Lachnoclostridium sp. UBA7482
CAGGAACACCAGTCGCTGCTCTATAAGGCGAAGCATCTGGAACTTCTGGATCGCTTTGCAAAGGACAGATCCGGAAATCTTCCCGAACTTCTGCGGGAACAGTACCAGGCGTACCGGAAGCTTTCGGAGGAACTTGCGGAGGCGGAATCGCATCGGGAAAGTCGGGCAAGGGAAATGGCCATGCTTGAGTTTGAAGCAGAGGAGATTGCGGCTGCAAACCTGGTTATCGGTGAAGATGATGCGCTGGAAGAGCGCTACCGCGAGATGGTAAATGCAAACCGTATCGAAGAGGCGGCCGGATTTGTCCGGGAGCGGCTTGAGGGCGGCTCGGAGAATGTTTCGTCGCTTTTGGGACGCGCTCTTCGCCAGCTTTCCAGGGTTAGCGATTTGTCGGAGGAGCTCTCCGGCATTTACGGCGATCTGACGGTTGCGGAGGAGCAGATTAACGGTGTCGGAATGCGCCTTGCCGCTTATCTGGATGCATTCGGCGGAACCGCAGAGGAATTTGCCCGAACCGAGGAACGTCTGAATCTGATCAATCGATTAAAAAGTAAATACGGCAAAACCATTGACGGTGTTCTTACGTATCTCGAGCAGGCGTCGGAAAAGCTTCTGAAATATCAGGATTACGATGCGTATCTGGCTCGTCTTCAGAAGGAAGCTGAGGACAGCGGCCGGATTTTACGGAAAAGCTGTCAGAAGATGCACGAGATTCGCCTTGCGGCGGCGGGAGAACTGTCGGTGCAGATTCGTGACGCCCTGCTTGATTTGAATTTCCTTGATGTAAAATTCGAGGTGACGGTAGAAGCAGCCGAACAGCCGAACGAGAAGGGACAGGATGAGGCGGAGTTTATGATCTGCACGAATCCCGGAGAGCCTATGCGCTCCCTGTCAAAGGTTGCAAGCGGCGGTGAATTGTCGCGAATCATGCTTGCGTTAAAATCGGTATTTGCCGGAAAGGATGAAATCGAAACCCTGATTTTTGATGAAATTGACGTCGGCGTCAGCGGCAGAACCGCACAGAAGGTTGCAGAGAAGATGGCGCGAATCGGTGCGGAACATCAGGTAATCTGCATTACGCATTTGCCGCAGATTGCCGCGATGGGCGATACGCATTTCCGCATTGAAAAGGATGCGGCAGGCGGAACAACGACAACGACGATTTCAAAGCTTTCGGAAGAGGAATGTGTCGAGGAATTGGCGCGGATTCTGGGCGGTGCGAAGATTACCGAATCCGTTCGGGAAAATGCGCGCGAGATGAAGACGCTTGCTGCCGGGCAAAAAAACAAGATGAAATAGATTTTACCAAAATCGCATAGGTATATCACTTAGGATAAGAACCCATACTAGCAAAAAGCCGGTATGGGTTTTTCGTTTGGAATCATGCTTTGGGTATTCCAAACGAAGGGAATGCGAACGATGCGAAGAAACGGAAGCGCAGCGGGGCAAGGACGCAGCCGCGCGAAGCGGGAGACTTGGAACTCTTTGAAAAATATCGGAAAACGGGGGGAGCGGTATGAGAAAGTATCGGCTGATTTTGTGGTTTTTATTTTGCCTGGATATGGGAGGGATTGCACTTTTTTGTGCGAAGGATTTTGAACGCCGGATGCCGGACAAGCTGTGGCTGATTGCGGGTGAGGCAGGGGAGTATGATTTTGAACTGCCGTTTACCATTCGCATCCATTCCGAGGATGTGCAGGCGTCGGTTTCAAAGAATCCGCCGTTACCCGCAAACCAGGTGGAAGTGAATATGGAGGAGCCGTTTTCGCTGGAGGCAGCCCATACGGGAGAGTATGATGCGGATTTGTCACTGTTCGGATTTATTCCCGTAGGCAAAATGAAAATCGGTGTGATGGAAAAAACGGAACTGATTCCCGGCGGAAATCCCATCGGAATCTACCTGCACACCGACGGAATCCTTGTTCTCGGCTGCGGCCGGTTTGCACTTCCCGAGGGAGGAACGGACTGCCCGGCGGAGAATATTCTGCGGACCGGTGACTACATTCTTGCCGTAAACGGCGAGGAGGTTTGCGAAAAGGAGGATATTATCGGGGCAGTACAGCAGGCCGGAACCAATCCGATCAATCTGACGATTCGGCGGAAAAATGCGCGAACGGTTGTTACGGTAACGCCGAGGCGCTCTGCGGACGGAACGTATCTGCTCGGCGTGTGGATTCGCGACGACACGGCGGGAATCGGCACGATCACATACGTAAACCCGGCTACGGGCAAATTCGGAGCCTTGGGGCACGGCATCTCGGACGGCGATACCGGAAAAATGCTGACGATCAATTCCGGTACCCTTTATCCGGCAGACATTTTGTCGGTTATCCCGGGGGAAGCAGGAGCCCCGGGCGAGTTGGTCGGCACACTGAACAGGACAATCAATCAGGAACTGGGATATGTGGAGAAAAACACGGGCTTTGGTATCTTCGGGACGGTATGCAGGGAGAAACTGAATGAATCACAGACGCTGTATTCGGTGGGACTGCGTCAGGAGGTTCACAAGGGAAATGCAACCATTCTGTGCGGATTTGAGGGAGTCATTCGCGAGTATGAAATTGAAATCGAGCAGATTAACCTCGGAGCCAACGACAATAAGGGGATTACCATCCGGGTAACGGACGAGGAGCTGATTGCCAAGACGGGCGGAATTGTGCAGGGGATGAGCGGTTCCCCGATTCTGCAAAACGGCAAGATTATCGGAGCGGTAACGCATGTTCTGATTCGTGATCCGTTACGTGGGTACGGGACTTTCATCGAAGACATGCTGGCACAGGAATAGGGAAAAAATACCTGATTTTGCTCATATTATCTCCGGAATGACGCGTTTCGCGGGGATAGGACGGCGGTCGTGGTTTTGTCCGCCGCTTTGAATTCTTCTGTCGAAGCGACAAAAACAAATTTCCAAAATATGGAAAAATCTACTTGAATTTGGAAATTCCGTGTTGTATAGTGAGAATGCGAACGAGCTCCGGGTTCGGAAAAACCAAGGATTCGCAGAAAAGGAGAGATTTATGAGTAAAATTACCGTAGGGATTATTGACGATAATGCCAGAACGATTCACTCCGTGGAGGAGATACTAAAGACAGACAATGACATGGAAGTCATCGGAACCGCAGAGGATGGACTAGCAGGTCTTCGCCTGATTGAGGAGAAGCAGCCGGATGTAATTTTACTGGATTTGATTATGCCGAAGTTGGACGGACTGGGTGTTATGGAGAAACTTAAGAAGAACACATCGCTTCCAAAACAGCCGATTATCATTGTAATCAGCGCTATCAGTCAGGAACGGGTTATGGAAAATGCTTTCGAGCTCGGGGCAGCTTACTATATTCTGAAACCATTTGACAACGAGACGATTCTGAGCCGGATTCGTCAGGCAAAGGGAGAATTTTATTTTACATTTTCGGATACGAGAAGGGATGAGGGTGTACGCAGACCGATGGAAAGCCGGGAACATAATCTGGAAACCGACGTGACGAATATTATTCATGAAATCGGTGTTCCGGCACATATCAAGGGATATCAGTATTTGCGCGATGCGATTATGATGTCGGTCGACGATACGGAGATGCTTAATTCGATTACCAAGCAGCTTTACCCGAGCATTGCAAAACGTCATAAGACAACGCCGAGCCGTGTGGAGAGGGCAATCCGGCATGCGATTGAGGTGGCATGGAGCCGCGGAAAAATGGATACGATTGACGAATTGTTCGGTTATACCGTAAACGGAGGAAAAGGAAAACCGACAAATTCGGAGTTTGTAGCGCTGATCGCCGACAAAATTCGGTTAGAATACAAATTTAAGATGCCAAATCGTGCATAAACTTACAATCTTCAGAAATTATTCCTTTTATCTTGACGAATAATATGGTATAATACAGGTACTTATAATTATTCCGAAGCGTAGGAGGGGATCATGAAAAAGATTTTATATGTTGCATCTGAATGCGTACCGTTTATTAAGACCGGAGGACTGGCTGATGTAGTCGGTTCACTTCCCAAATATATCAGTAATGAGGAATATGATATTCGTGTTATGGTTCCTAAGTATCTGGCCATCCCGCAGAAGTATCAGGAGATGATGCAGTACCAGACACATTTTTATATGGACATGGCATGGAGAAATCAGTATGTGGGAGTTCTTTCCTGCGTACTCGACGGTATTACCTTTTATTTCATTGACAATGAGTATTATTTTGCCGGAGACAAGCCTTACGGCGCCATCCATGAGGATATTGAAAAGTTTGCTTTCTTCTGTAAGGCATCGCTTTCCGCACTTCCGGCAATTGATTTCCGACCGGATATCATTCACTGCCATGACTGGCAGACCGGCTTGATTCCGGTTATGCTTCACGATTGTTTTCAAGACAATCAGTTCTATTGGGGAATTAAGACAATTATGACGATTCATAACCTCAAGTTCCAGGGACGCTGGGACAAGAAGACGATTATGGATCTGACCGGTTTGTCCGAGTATTATTTTGCACCGGACAAGCTGGAGGCTTATGGAGACGCCAACTACCTGAAGGGTGGTCTGGTATATGCAGATCGCATTACAACGGTTAGTAACACTTATGCGGAGGAGATTAAGACCCCGTTCTACGGCGAAGGCCTGGACGGACTTATGAATGCCCGCAGCAATTCGTTGTCCGGTATTGTCAACGGTATCGATTACGAGGAGTACAATCCGGCAACCGACCCGTTCATTTTCCAGAATTACGATGCGATTACCTTCCGTAAGGAAAAAGCAAAGAACAAAAAGGCGCTGCAGCAGGAACTTGGACTTGCTGTAAACGATAAAATATTTATGATGGGTATTGTATCCCGTCTGACCGACCAGAAGGGTCTTGATTTGGTTGATTACGTGATTGAAGAAATCTGTGCGCCCGATACACAGTTCGTTATTCTCGGTACCGGCGATCCGAAGTACGAGAACCTGTTCCGTCATTTTGAGTGGAAGTATAAGGACCGTGTATCTGCTAATATTTTCTATTCCAATGAACGTTCCCACAGAATTTACGCTGCATGTGATGCATTCCTCATGCCGTCTCTGTTCGAGCCCTGCGGCCTGTCCCAGTTGATGAGCCTGCGGTATGGTACCGTACCGATTGTACGTGAGACCGGTGGATTGAAGGATACGGTAGAGCCCTATAACCAGTATGAGAGTACCGGTACCGGCTTCAGCTTCCGTAACTACAATGCACATGAGATGCTTGGAACCATCCGCTTCGCAAAGGATGTTTATTACAACAGAAAACGTGAATGGAACAAGATTATTGACAGGGGTATGGCAAAGGATTTCTCCTGGGTAAATTCCGCAAAGCAGTATGAGGAACTTTATCGTAATATGTAAGGGATAATGCGAGATGGCTTCCCACGGCACAGGGTGTCGTGGGAATTCCTTATGTTATCTGTCACGACCCGTGCAAACGCACAGTATCGGGACTGAAATTTTGGAACCAGACAATGTGGAGGTAGACATGATACTCAGACAGCTGATTGAACGAATGAATTATACATTGCTCCAGGGTGATCCCGATACGGAAATTACCGGCGTGACCTATGATTCCCGCATTGTGGACAAAGGAAATCTTTTTGTCTGCATTCCCGGAACGGTAACCGACGGACATACCTTTATTCCGATGGCATTGTCACATAAGGCGGGCGCATTGGTTGTAACGAAGGAGGTTGAGGTACCCGAGGAGGTTGCCGTTATCCGCGTAGAGGATGCGAGAGAGGCGCTTGCCATGCTGAGCGCTGCCTGGTTCGGTTATCCGGCAGAAAAACTGACGACGATCGGAATTACCGGCACGAAGGGCAAAACGACTTCGGCTTACATGGTATATCATATGCTTAACGCAGTCGGCATTCGGACCGGTCTGATTGGTACCGTAGAAAATATTATTGGGGATGAACGCATTCCGGCGTCTCATTCCACACCGGAATCCTATCTTGTCCAGAAGTATTTTGCCGCAATGGTANNTAAGCATATGATATACCATGTAAGCCGAAGTCGTTTTGCCCTTCGTGCCGGTAATTCCGATCGGCTACGACATCGGCGTATTTACCAATCTGGAGCCGGATCACATCGGACCGAGGGAGCATGAGAGCTTTGAAGAATACAGAGCCTGTAAAGGACTGTTGTTCCGTCAGTGCAGGAAGGGTATCGTAAACGGTGACGATCCGCAGACGGAGGCTGTCCTTGAAGGACATACCTGCGAGGTACTTCGCTTCGGACAGAAGGAGGATGCGGATTATCGTGCAGAGCAGGTGGATTTACATAATAACGGCGGTAGCATGGGCGTTCGTTACCATTTGACAGGCAGGCAGAATTGCGAAGTCGTTGTCAATATTCCCGGCGCCTTCAGCGTATATAACAGTCTGACGGCTATCAGCATTTGCTCGGAGCTGGGGGTTCCGATGGAGACGATTCTGTCCTGTCTGAAGAACGTAAGAGTACGCGGAAGAGTGGAGCTTGTGGACGTTTCCGACGAATATACGGTAATGGTCGATTACGCGCACAACGGCATGGCGCTTCGCAGTCTTCTGACCACCCTGCGCGAATACGAACCGGGACGCCTGATATGCGTTTTCGGATGCGGCGGAAACCGTTCCCGTGACCGTCGGTTTGAAATGGGTGAGATTTCCTCGAACCTTGCAGACCTTACGATTGCCACTTCGGATAACCCGAGATTTGAGGAGCCGCAGGATATTTTGAATGACATTATTACCGGCATCCGGAAGGGACCGGGAGAATATGCGGCAATTATCGATCGCAGGGAAGCGATTCGATATGCGCTGGAGCAGGCAAAGCCGGGCGACTGCATCGTGGTTGCCGGTAAGGGGCATGAAGATTATCAGGAAATTAAGGGAATCAAATACCCGATGGATGACCGGGAACTGATTCTGACGGCAGCAGAGGAGATGCGGATATGACAGGACTCGGCATAAAAGACATTGCGGATATGATGGGAGGGAGTATACTTACGGGGAACGCGGATCTCGTCATCACCGATTACAGCTTTTCTTCCCGGGAGGGCAATGCCGATACGCTGTTTCTGCCTACGGTCGGAGAGCGTGTGGATGCGCATGATTTCATTGCCGATGCCATGAAAAACGGGATGCGCGCAACGGTTACGGAACGCGGAAGGGTCGAACCCGGAACAGAGGAGATGACCTACATTTCCGTGGATAACACAAGAGATGCGCTCCAGAGACTTGCAAAAGCATGGCGTCAGCGCTACGAGCGGATTCCGGTAGTCGGAATTACCGGGAGCGTCGGCAAGACAACAACCAAGGAAATGATTTATGCAACGTTGCAGACCGGCGGCGTCGTTCTTA
This sequence comes from Lachnoclostridium sp. UBA7482, assembly GCA_002479645.1. Lineage (GTDB taxonomy): Bacteria > Bacillota > Clostridia > Lachnospirales > Lachnospiraceae > ISDg. Next base: position 71,946 of record DLOO01000010.1, read on the forward strand.
AAACCGAGGGAAATAAGAACGGCCAGCTCGGCGTGCCGCTTATGATGCTGAAGCTTTCCGGAAATCAGAAAAACGCGGTCATTGAGATGGGCATGAGTATGTTCGGAGAGATGGCACGCATTGCAGCAGTAGCGCAGCCGAATTATGCTGTTATTACGAATATCGGTGTTTCCCATATCGGAAACTTATATACGCAGGAGAATATCCGCAAGGAAAAGCTCTGCATTCTGAATGGTATCAAAAAGCCCGCGGTTGTATTGGTAAATGGCGACGACCCGCTTTTGGCGGCTTTGTGCCCGGGTTCTCCGAATTTCGAGGGATATGAAAAGATTGATTTGTACCCCGAGACACGCGGGCAGCTTGCAAACGTGCAGTTCCGTTCCTATGGTACGGCTTCCTGGTGTGATTACCGGGCGGAAAATCAGGAGCTTCTGGAAGACGGCGTCGCATTTGACTATTGTCACGAGGAGGTTTCGGAGCGTGTGATATTGCAGGTTATGGGAAGCCATAATGTGTCCAATGCGGTTGCAGCCATGGCGGTTGCGGAAGCAGAGGGAATTCCGGGATTTGTTGCAAAAAGAGGGCTTTATGATTACCGTCCGATGGCAATGCGCGGAAATGTAGAGCAGTTGGAGAGCGGGATCTGCCTGATTGACGATACGTACAATGCCAGCCCCGATTCCATGAAGAGCGGCCTTGACATCCTGGAAACCGTGAAGAATGAAGGACGCAAGATTGCTGTTTTAGCGGACATTCTGGAGCTGGGAGAGCAGTCGGAGAAATGCCACCGTCTCGTAGGAACCTATGTAGCCGAGCGCTCGGTAGACATGCTGCTTACGGTCGGAACGGAAGCAAAGGAAATTGCCAGAGAGGCTGCTAAGAAAAACGGTCTTTCGGTACAATCCTTTGATACCCGGGAGGAAGCGGGCGAATACCTCATGAGGCTTCTCGCAAAGGGAGACGCCGTACTTCTGAAGGGCTCCAGAGGAATGGGGCTTGACCGGTTGGCAAAGCAGGTGAGAGAATATGCTGTATGCGGATGTGATTATTGATATCAGTGCAGCGGAGCTGGACAGAACCTTTCAATATGCGGTTCCCGAGCAAATGCGCACGCGGGTAACCATCGGAGCGCCGGTGGAGATTCCCTTCGGTAAGGGCAACTTGGCACGAAAGGGCTATATTGTCGGACTTTCTGAGATACCCCAAATCGCTCCGGATAAAATCAAACCGATCAACGGGGTATGTGAGCGGGGTCTGGCAATCGAAGATTCCATGGTGGAGCTTGCATACTGGATGAAGGAAAATTACGGGGGCACCTTAAATGATGCGCTCCATACCGTAATCCCGGTAAAGGCCGCCGTTGAGAAGAAAGAAAAGCGTGAGGTTGCGGCTTCTGCAGAGGCAGGCGAGCTGCGGAAGGCATACGAGGAGGCCGCAAGAAAGCATTTCAGCGCCAAGGCGAGACTGCTGGGGCAGTTGATGGAGCAGCCCACGATTCCCTACGAGGTTGTGTCGCAGAAGATGCACTGTACCGCGGCAACCGTCCGTTCCCTGGAACACGCAGGACTTCTGACGATTCAGGAGCGGTCGCGGGAATTCCGCATGGGAGACGGGCATCGGATGCAGTTAAATGCGGAGCAGACCGAGGCGTCCCGGCAGATTATCGAAGCGCTCGGAACGCACGAAACCTTCCTGCTGTTCGGAATCACCGGAAGCGGTAAGACGGAGGTTTATCTCCGGGCAATCGAGAAGGTGCTTGAACGCGGAGAACAGGCCATTGTATTGATTCCCGAAATTGCGCTTACTTACCAGACGGTTATGCGTTTTTACCGCTGTTTCGGCGACCGGGTAGCATTTATGCATTCGCGTCTTTCCAAGGGAGAACGCTATCAAATCAGCCGAAGGGCGCAAAAGGGTGAGATTTCCGTAATGATTGGACCGCGATCCGCATTGTTTACGCCGTTTCCGAAGCTTGGACTGATTGTTGTCGATGAGGAACATGAAAATTCCTACAAGAGTGAAGGCGTTCCCCGCTATCACGCAAGAGAAACCGCCGTAAAACGCGGCAGTATGGCACAGGCAGTGGTAGTACTTGGTTCGGCAACGCCTTCGATGGAAAGCTATGAGAGAGCACAGAGCGGTGAATACCGGCTGCTTCAACTGACGGAGCGCGCCGGAGCAGCCGGACTTCCCAGAGCGGAAATCGTCGATATGAGGAAGGAATTTGCCAACCGGAACCGTTCTGTTTTCAGCCGGGTCCTGCGGGAAAAAATCGAGCAGCGTCTGGCCGATAAAGAGCAGATTATGCTGTTTCTTAATCGCCGCGGATATGCGGGCTTTGTCTCCTGCAGAAGCTGCGGGGAGGCGATTATGTGTCCGCACTGCGATGTGTCGCTGACCTCTCATAAGGACGGAAGCCTGCAATGCCATTACTGCGGATACCGGATTGCGATGCCGAAGACCTGTCCCTCCTGCGGTTCGCCGTATATCGGTTCGTTCGGAACCGGAACACAGAGGATTGAGGAACTTGTCGAAAAGGAATTTCCGCAGGCAAAGGTTCTGCGTATGGATGCGGATACCACAAGAGCCAGGGATGGCTATGAGAAGATTCTGAACGCATTTAACGATAAAAAAGCAGATATCCTGATTGGTACTCAGATGATCGTAAAAGGACACGACTTCGGAGGCGTTACGTTAGTCGGCGTGCTGGCGGCGGATATGTCGCTTCTGGAATCGGATTATCGTTCTGCGGAACGAACCTTTCAGCTGCTGGCACAGGCGGCCGGAAGAGCGGGCAGAGCCGAAAAGCCCGGAGAGGTTATCATTCAGACCTACCAGCCGGAGCATTATGCGATACAGGCGGCAGCAAGGCAGGATATGCCGGGGTTCTTTGCGGAGGAAGCGGCATTTCGGAAACTGATGAAATACCCGCCGGCGGGAAATATGTTGGTTGTTCTGGGAAGCGGAGCGGATGAGATGCTTCTGGATGCAGAACTGAAGAAACTTGCGGAGGATGCAAAGCAGCTGATTCCGGAGCCGGTATATCTGGGACCTTCTGCGGCGAGCCTGCGAAAGGCCAATGATTTGTATCGCCGGGTGATTTATGTGAAATCCCCGGATTATACGGTATTGATTTCGGTAAAAAACCGGATGGAGCAGAAGATTCTTGCAGGCGAAGCAGGAAAAGGCTGCCGGATTCAGTTTGATTTCAATCCAATGAATTTCTATTGATGAGATAGGATACGGGAACAAGGACAGACGAGATAAGAAAGGATGATTGTTATGGCATTACGTAAAATCAGAGAACAGGGAGACAGTGTTTTGACTAAGGTGTGTAAGGAGATTCCCGAAGTGACCGGAAGAATCCGTACCCTGGCA
>DLOO01000010.1:75407-76056 GCA_002479645.1 Lachnoclostridium sp. UBA7482
CGGAATCAGCCGATTGTGCTCATCAATCCGGTAATTATCGCTTCCGACGGCGAGCAGAGCGGTTACGAGGGATGCCTGAGTGTTCCCGGAAAAAGCGGCATGGTAACCCGCCCGATGCATGTTACCGTAAAGGCAAGAGATCTGGATTATGAGGAGATTACTCTTGAGGCGGAGGGATTCCTGGCAAGAGCCGTCTGCCATGAGCTGGATCATCTGGACGGACACCTTTATGTGGAAAAGGTGGAAGGCGAACTTCTGAATCCGGAGGATTTTGAGCAGGAGTAGGAAAGGAGTTACGAATGCGGATTGTATATATGGGAACGCCGGATATTGCGGCGACTGTTTTCGAGGCGCTTCTGAAAGCAGGAGCGGAAATCGTGCTTGCGGTAACGCAGCCCGATCGTCCGAAGGGCAGAGGCAAGGCACTGGCGGAATCGCCGGTGAAGGTACGTGCCAAGGAGTGGAACGTACCGGTTTTCCAGCCGGAAAAGGTGCGCCTGCCCGAAGCGGTAGAGGTTATTCGGGAAGCAAAGCCGGACATGATTGTAGTGACGGCATTTGGACAGATTCTTTCCAGGGAAATTCTTACCATGCCGAAGTACGGCTGCATTAACGTGCACGCGTCGCTGCTTCCGAAGTACCGCGGGGC
>DLOO01000009.1:0-4899 GCA_002479645.1 Lachnoclostridium sp. UBA7482
AATCGGCACGCGCCAGACGCGAGAGTTTCGCTCGCGAAACTCTTTATTTGTATGTAGGAAAATGCGTCACATTATTCAAAAATAAAGGATGCTTCTAAGGGGCGCGGAGAAGTATCGGTTGACACATGCATTTGCCTCGGGTTATACTTCACTTGATACTCTATTACTCTAAGAAGGAGATAAAAGATGAAAAAGAGATTACTCGCCATTACTTTGGCGGCGATTATGGCAGTCGGTTCTCTGACCGGCTGCGGCGATAAGAAGAAAACGGAGTCAAAACCTACGCCGACGGAGGCAGTTCAGGACACGCCTACCCCCGGGGAAAGCACTCCTACCCCTAAACCGACCGAGAAACCGGAAATTGTAATTCCGGAGATTGCCGACAATTCCATTGATTTTGCTAAGAACATGAAGCTCGGCTGGAATCTCGGGAACACGCTGGACGCGAACTCGAAGCCGGGTCTTGAGGCAGAAACCTCCTGGGGTCAGCCGAAGGCAACGAAGGAATTGATTGAAGCCGTTCATGCGGCAGGCTTTACCTCGATTCGTATTCCGGTATCCTGGGGAACACATACGGACGAGGAGTTGAACATCGACGAGGAGTGGATGGCACGTGTGCATGAGGTCGTAGATTATGCAATGGATTGCGGCATGTTCGTAATTCTTAACATGCATCACGACAACGATTATTACTATCCTTCGGATGAGCATTATGAGCAGTCCGAGAAGTTCCTGACTACGATGTGGACGCAGATTGCGGAGTCCTTTAAGGATTACGACGAGCATCTCGTATTTGAAAGTATGAATGAGCCTCGTTTGGCAGGTACTCCCAAGGAATGGTGGTTCAATGCCAACGATCCGGACGGCGTTGCGTCGATTAAGTGCATCGTGAAGCTGAACCAGAAGTTTGTTGATATTGTAAGAGCTGCCGGCGGCTGCAATGCTACCAGATATCTGATGGTGCCAAGTCATGCGGCGTCTCCGGATACGGCAACCAATAATGCATTTACCGCTCCCGAAGACCCGGCAAATCGTATTATGATTTCCGTACATGCCTATTCCCCGTATGATTTTGCCATGAACCAGAATGGTTATAAGAACTGGGATAAGTCCAAGGAACGTGATCTTGCATTTATGGATAATGTTAAGAGAAAGTTTATTGATAAAGGCATCGGCGTTGTCATCGGCGAGATGGGCGCTACCAATAAGGATAACCTTGAGGATCGTGTTGCATGGGCGGACAGCTACACCCGTATGGCAGTTGAGCGCGGAATGCCCTGCTTCTGGTGGGATAACTCCGGTGTAAAGGTCGGCGAGGAGAATTTCGGTCTGATCAGCCGCCACGGTTTGTACATTTTCTTCCAGAACATTCTGGATGCGATGCTTAAGAACTATAATTATTGATTGCCCCGGCTCCTTCGAGCGAGGGAGGATAATGAAACGATAGTTTTACTGATGGGTAGACAGATGATTTGGAATTTGCGGAGGATTTTCTATGAAGAGATTAATTGGCTATGAGCGCGGTGTGAATTTCGGCGGATGGTATTCTCATGAAAAATACGATAAGGAGCACCAGGATACCTTTATTACCGAGAAAGATTTTGAAAGAGTAGCAGGCTGGGGACTGGATCACATCCGTCTGACCGTTGACTATAACATCTTTGAGGACGAGGACGGAAGCTGCAAGGAAGACGGTTTTGCACATGTTGCCAATGCCATTGCATTGTGCAGGAAATACGGTTTGAATATGATTCTTGACCTTCATAAGGCCGCTGGATTTTCCTACGAGGTTACCTACAAGGAGACCGGTCTTTTTGACAGCCCTGTCTTGCAGGAGCGTTTCTGCGCATTGTGGGAGCAGTTTGCAAAGCGTTTCGGCAAGGAGCCGAATGTCGCCTTTGAACTTCTGAATGAGGTTACCGAGCCTTCCTATATTGACAGCTGGAATGCGATTGCGGAGGCGGCAGTAAAGCGCATCCGCGTGTATGCGCCGGAGATTAAGGTTCTTATCGGCAGCTACTGGAACAATTCCGTAGATGCGGTAAAGGATTTGGCAATGCCTTATGACGAGAATATCGTTTACAACTTCCATTGCTATGACCCGTTCATGTTTACCCATCAGGCGGCTTACTGGGTACAGCAGATGAAGCCTGAATTCCGCATCGATTATCCGGGTAAGATTGAGGATTATCGCAAGTCCGTTAAGGAATACGAGCTTGAGTACATGCAGACCTATGACCATATCGAGAAATTCGATATGAACTATTTCATGGATCGTTTCCGCGGTGCGGTGCAGGTCTGTGAGGAGCGTGGTGTTGCTCTCTACTGCGGCGAGTACGGCGCTATCAGCAATGCGGACAATGCTTCGATTCTGCGCTGGTATAAGGATATTCATGCTGCGTTTGAAAGCTACGGTATCGCAAGGGCTGCATGGTCCTACCATGAGATGGATTTCGGTATCGGTGATCCCGACAAGGCAGACATCATTGAGGAACTGATTCAGTACCTATAAGAGAACAGGTTATGCGCAGGACGACGAAGTTTATTTTTCGGAGAACCAGGCAAATGCGATTGCACCGGGACCGACATGGGTTCCGATGGTAGCGCCGATGGTACAGGTCGGAAGACTATCTGCATGTCCTTCCCAAAGAGAGGTGCTGTCGGCAATATATTTCTGCAAAAGAGTATCGCTGAATCCGGTATAGCCAAGACAAAGCGGCATTGTGAAATCAATGGAACCGTAAGAGGCAACCTGTTCGTTGAGAAGGTTATTTGCCTGCTTCGAGCCGCGTGCCTTGCCAAGCATGGTAACCACACCGTCCTCCACACCGACAACCGGCTTGATGGAGAGAAGTCCGCCCGCAAATGCGGCAGTCTTTGAGATGCGGCCGCCCTTTCGGAGGTACTCCAGGGTATCGAGCAAAGCGACGATACGGAGACGGCTTCTGGCTTCGGTTACTTTTCTTACCAGTTCCTCTGCGGTAATATCGGCAGCAGCAAGTCCGGCAGCATATTCCACTAGAGCCTGAGACGCCATAGCTACATTTAAGCTGTCGATGACGAAAACCCTGCCCGGATATTCGGAGGCGGCAATATTTGCGCTGTTAAAGGTTCCGGAAAGCTTGCTGGAAAGTGTGATAATGATGATAGCATCATTTTCGGGAAGGAGTTTTTCAATTGCTTCCTGGAATGCATACGGGGTCAACTGGCTTGTAGTGGGCAGTGTGTCGCTTTCTACCAGCTTCTCATAAAATTCGCGATGGGTCAATGTAACGCCGTCCAGATACTGGGCGTCCCCGAAGGAAATGGTCATCGGAAGAACGGTGATACCCTCGCGGGAGGACATGTCCGCTGCTGAGTCTGTAATAATATGTATCTTCATAGTGAGATTCTCCTTACTTTGTGAGCCGGCGGTTTATCGGCTGTATATTGATGAGAGAGAAAAGGGCAGGCAGCAAACGCCGGTTCTATGGAAATCTTTTCAGTCACACCTTAGGTAGTATGCCATAAAGATGTTGATTTGTCAACAAAATATACGAAGTGAAGCGTACTGCGTACACTTTTGTGTGCTGATGTAAAAAAATCCCGGGAAGCTTGACGTTCCCCTAATCGTTTGGATGGAAGGATTAGGGAGCGGACTTCCCGGGATTTTTATGTAATCATGTAATCACGCTGTTACGGAATTAGTTGAAGTATCTATCCAAAAGACCCTTGAATGCCTTGCCGTGACGAGCCTCGTCGCGAGCCATCTCGTGTACGGTATCATGGATGGCATCCAGGTTTGCCGCCTTAGCACGCTTTGCAAGGTCGGTCTTGCCTGCGGTCGCGCCATTTTCAGCAGCTACGCGAAGCTCAAGGTTCTTTTTCGTGCTGTCGGTTACTACCTCGCCGAGAAGCTCAGCAAACTTTGCCGCATGTTCAGCCTCCTCGTAAGCAGCCTTCTCATAGTACATGCCGACTTCGGGATAGCCCTCTCGGAAAGCAACTCTTGCCATCGCAAGATACATACCGACTTCACTGCATTCGCCTTCAAAGTTTGCACGAAGGTCTGCAACGATGTCCTCGCTGACACCCTTTGCAACGCCTACTGTATGCTCGGCAGCCCATGCCATGGAACCATCGTCCTGCTTGTTAAACTTGGATGCGGGTACGCCGCAAACCGGACATTTGTCAGGTGCAGAATCACCTTCATGAACATAACCACATACGGAACAGACATACTTTGCCATTATTTCATCCTCCTAAAAATAAGAATTATTCCTATATTATATCCATCCGCCTTTCTATAGGCTTCAGACGTTATCTGAACCTATCGGGGCTTGACGCAAGTGGCACAGAGACCGTAGAAGATGGTGGAGTGCCCCTCAATCGTGCCCTCCGTGTAGTGGGAGGCAAGCTGGTTCAGATCGGCAAGCAGCGGCATGTTAATGTCGCTGACGCTTCCGCAGGAACGGCAAAACAGATGGTAATGGGGTGAAACAGTACCGTCGAAATGCTCGTTTCCGTCGCCGCAGCTGATTCTCCGGATGATTCCAAGAGTTTCCAACTGCTTCAAGTTGCGGTAAACCGTGCCCAAACTGATACTCGGACATATTTCCCTTACATGATTAAATACGGTCTCGGCTGTAGGATGTGCCGTTGTGCTGCGCAAATAGGAAAGAATGCTTTCTCTTTGTCTGCTATACTTCACAGTTGCCATACAGTCACCTCAATAATAGGAATTGTTCTTATTATAAAGCAAAAGGAAAGAATTGTCAAGTATATAGGAACATAAATTCCGTAATATGGAAAAAACATAAATGGGGGACGCTTCTGTAATGTGACAAAATTGTCATAGAATTTTTGTGGCGGATTTGGGGGAGTTATGGTATAATGTGCGCGAAGGCAAAAGTGAGGGTT
>DLOO01000009.1:4911-5882 GCA_002479645.1 Lachnoclostridium sp. UBA7482
TGAGGATTCCTGTTTGTTTCGGAAGCTGAACGCGCACGCGAACGAGAAAACCGGAGGTTTTCGAGGCTTTTGCCGAAGCGCCGGTAATGTGAAGCGAACTGTGCAGCTGTGACAGATAAATTTACGAAAAAGAGGATTATCATGAATGGAACATTGATAAAAGGTACCGGTCGGAGGAAGGGGTACTTGCTTTTATGCCTGATTCTCGCGGTATTTGCCGGTATTATGACCGGCTGCGGCGATGATGAGATGACGCCCGAAGGGGAAAATAAAAAAGGATTAAAAAGCTATCAGGATGGGGATTATGTAAATGCGGCGCTTTATTTTGAGCGTGCGCTTTCTCTGGCGGATAAAAAGGAATTTCACAATAATTACGGGATGACGCTCATTCAGCTCGAGCGCTGCGATGAGGCAATCGAGCAGTTTCTTACCGTTTATTCCGAGAATCCTGCCGATTCGGAGGAGAAGCGTCTGAGCAAGTTTGCCTGCCGCGGTCTCGGAATGACATATCTTCAGCAGCAGGACTTTGAAAATGCGCTGGCGTACTTTAACAAAGCCCTCGAGATGAAGGTTGAGAGCGGCTGGGACATCGACATCCTGTTCTATAAAGCAAATACGCTGCAATGCATGGGATATCCGACCTCGGCGATTGAGAATTATACGGCCGTACTGGAAAAGGATGATGACAACGAAAGCGCGTTGCTGGCTCGCGGGAATCTTTACCGTCAGGAAGGCGAATACGAGAATGCCATAGAGGATTACGAAAAGCTTCTTGAGGAAGATAAGGGTAGCTATGACGCCTATATCGGACTTTATACCTGTTATTACGAGACCGGAAGAGAAGAAAAGGGAAAGAATCTTCTGGAGAAGGCCTCCAGGCTTGAGGTAAAGGATGACGAGGACAAGTATATGCTCGGACAGGTGCATTTCTATCAGGGCAATTACGAGTCGGCACGAATTGAGATGGAAAA
>DLOO01000009.1:5947-6088 GCA_002479645.1 Lachnoclostridium sp. UBA7482
GGCAATTTCCTATTATCAGACCTATCGCGAGCAGAAGGTAACCGAGTCGCCTACGGTTTGCAACCAGATGGTTGTCTGCTATCTGGCGTTGTTCCGCTATGAAGAGGCAAAGGAAATGCTGGAGCTTGGATTAAAGTATGA
>DLOO01000009.1:6134-6586 GCA_002479645.1 Lachnoclostridium sp. UBA7482
GTATGAGACAGCCTACACCAGACTTCAGGAATATATCGTCAAATACCCGGAAGACAGTGAAGCAACCGACGAGTATCGGTATCTGAAGAAGATTTTGGGGAAAGAATAAGGAGTGTATATGTTTTTAGTTGAAGATGAAATGGAAAAGGTGATTTTGGTCGGTGTCGCCCAGNNAGCCTCAAGAGACATGCTTTTGGCCATTGACGAATCCCTGGATGAGCTTGAGGAGCTCTGCAAGACTGCCGGAGCGGTTACCGTGGGACGAATTGTGCAGAACCGCGACGGATTGCACCCCGGTACTTACATCGGCAAGGGTAAGATAGAAGAGGTGGCAGCCATGCTTGCCGAGACCGGTGCACACGGCATCGTGACCGATGATGAACTGACGCCTGCGCAGATGAAGAATCTGGAGGATGCGCTTGATACCAAAGTAATGGATCGTACCCTGTTAA
>DLOO01000009.1:6639-13832 GCA_002479645.1 Lachnoclostridium sp. UBA7482
TTCGACAAGACTGGCGGGCTTCGGCGCCTCGATGTCCCGGCTGGGCGGCGGTATCGGTACCCGAGGCCCCGGTGAGAAGAAACTTGAGGTGGATCGCCGTTTGATTCGCAACCGCATCAGCCAGCTCCGAAACGAGCTTGCAGAGGTACAGACGAATCGAGAGGTTCTGCGTGCCAACCGTCAGCGGAGCGCGATTCCGGTCATTGCCATTGTGGGCTATACCAATGCCGGAAAATCTACGCTTCTGAACCTTCTGACGGATGCCGGAGTCCTTTCACAGAACCAGCTTTTCGCGACGCTCGACCCGACGACACGCAATTACAGGCTGGCAAGCGGACAGGAGATTTTATTTACCGACACGGTAGGCTTTATCCGCAAATTGCCGCATCATTTGGTGGAGGCGTTTCAGTCGACCTTGGAGGAGGCGCGGTATGCCGATATCGTCCTTCATGTGGTCGATTCCGCAAGCGAAACCGCCGATGTGCAGATGGATGTTGTATACAGCACGTTGGAGCGCCTGAAGGTGGGGGACAAGCCAGTCATTACGGCATTGAACAAGCAGGATAAGGAAGGCGCACAGGCACTGAAGGATCTGCGGGCCGAAAAGACCGTGAAAATCAGTGCAAAGACCGGACAGGGAATTCCGGATTTGTTAAATGCAGTTGAGGATATTCTGAAGCAGCAGAAGGTGTTTCTTGAGAAAGTATTTTCCTATCAGGATGCAGGGCAGATTTCTCTGGTTCGCAAGGTGGGACAGCTGATTACAGAGGAGTACCGGGAGGACGGAATCCTCGTACAGGCATATCTGCCGAGGGAATATGCCGGGCGGTTTATCAAGACAGAAGAATAGGGAGGAACAAATGAGTTACGCAGATCAGGTATTCATCAATATGTGCAGGGATGTGCTGGCAAACGGTACCAGTACCGAGGGCGAGAAGGTTCGTCCGCATTGGGAGGACGGCGCTGCCGCTTATACCATCAAGCGTTTCGGTGTGGTGAACCGCTATGACCTCAGCAAAGAATTTCCGGCAATTACGCTTCGTAAGACGCCGATTAAGTCCTGCACGGACGAGCTGTTGTGGATATGGCAGAAGAAGTCTAACAATGTCAACGATTTCGACGGGCACATCTGGGACGCATGGGCAGACGAGAGCGGTTCCATCGGTAAGGCGTATGGGTACCAGATGGGGGTTAAGCACCGGTATCGCGAAGGACTGTTCGATCAGGTGGATCGTGTGATTTATGACCTTAAGAACAATCCGTACAGCCGGCGCATCATGACAAATATTTATGTGCATCAGGATTTGCATGAGATGCATTTGTACCCGTGCGCATACAGCATGACCTTTAACGTAACCAAGCCGAGAGACGGCGGCAGGCTGGTACTGAACTCGATTCTCAATCAGCGCTCCAATGATATTCTTGCGGCAAATGCGTGGAATGTCTGCCAGTATGCGGTACTTACGCATATGCTTGCACAGGTGTGCGGCATGCAGGTCGGCGAATTCGTCCATGTGATTGCGGACGCGCACATCTATGACCGCCATGTGCCGATGATTGAGGAGCTGATCTCCCGTCCGACATTTGACGCGCCGAAATTCTGGCTGAATCCGGAGATTAAGGATTTTTATCAGTTTACCAAGGACGACGTCCGTTTGGAGGATTATCAGTTCGGACCGCCGGTAGGACCGATTCCGGTAGCAGTCTAAAGGAGGGCAGGTATGAATTGTATCGTAGCCGTTGACAAAAACTGGGGCATCGGATTTCAGAACCGTCTGCTTGTGAGCATTCCCGCAGATATGCGGTTCTTCCGGGATACCACAGTGAATAAAGTAGTGGTTATGGGCAGAAATACACTCGAAAGTTTTCCGGGTGGTAAGCCGCTTAAGAACCGTGTCAATATTGTGGTAACACGCGATCCGTCCTACAGGGTTCCGGATGCGATTGTGGTACATAGCGTAGAGGAGGCAGCCGCGAAGGCCGCAGAGTACGACACCGGGGATGTGTACATTATCGGCGGAGCCAGCATTTACCGGCAGTTTTTGGAGTACTGTGATGTGGCATATGTCACTAAGGTAAATATGATCTATGAGGCGGACACGTTCTTCCCGAATCTCGATGAGATGCCCGAATGGGAGTGCACCGAGATGTCCGAGGAACAGACGTATTATGATATCGAGTATTTTTTTGCAAAATATGAAAGGAAGTGAAAAAATGGCATTACTGACATTAAAGGACATCGGTAAGATTTATGTCTCCGAAGGCAATGTAGCCGTCGGTATTCGTGGGGTAAATCTTTCCTTTGACCGGGGCGAATTTGTTGCTGTTACCGGTAAATCCGGTTCCGGTAAATCAACCCTCCTAAATGTCCTGAGCGGTATGGACAGTTATGAAGAGGGCGAGATGTTTGTAGAGGGTGAGCCGACGTCTCATTACATGCAGGAGGATTGGGAGGAATACCGACAAAAATACATCTCCTTCATTTTCCAGGATTATAACATTATCGAAAGCTTTACTGTTCTGCAAAATGTGGAACTGGCGTTAATGCATATTGAGGACCCGAAGGAGCGCAGAGAACGTGCACTGGAGCTCCTTCGGCGCGTAGGCCTGTCGGGACACCTTCATCATAAGGGCAGCAAGCTGTCCGGCGGACAGAAGCAGCGGATCAGTATTGCCCGGGTATTCTTGAAGAACCCGCCGATTATGATTTTAGACGAAGCAACCTCGGCGCTGGATAACGAGAGCGAATATGTCGTTGCCAAAGCGCTGCAGGCGTTAAGCGTCGGCAGAACGAGCATTACGATTGCGCATCGTCTCAGTACGATTCAAAATGCGGACCGTATCCTGGTACTGCGGGAGGACGGAATCTGCGAAGAGGGAACCCATAAGAGCCTGATGGAGAAGAAGGGTCTGTATTACGAATATTACACAATGTCAGAACGCGTATAAGGAGGTTTACGATGGGAATTACAACAGGAACAACAACGGTTTCGATTTCTCACGGCTGGTACGGAAAGCCGGTGGAGGCAGAGGAGAAGCTGCGGATTTTCCGTCTGGACAACGATGAGATTACCTATGCCATGGCAGTAACCGAGGAGGGATATTTGCTTCATGCATATTACGGGGCACGCTGCGGAGAGGATGATCTTTCTTACCTTCTGCGGGTTCAGGAGTCCCCGTTTACGCCTCGAATCTTAAAGAGAGAGCAGGCGTCCTTCATGGACGGGCGAGCATTTGAGTACCCTTGTCACGGAATCGGCGATTACCGTGAATCCTGTTTTATGATTATGGATGAGGACGGTATGTCCGCATGTGACCTGCGCTACAGGAGTCATCATATTGCAGCCGGTAAGCCTGCGCTTCGCCAGAAGGGGGTGAGCTGCATTCCGGCAACCTTTGCCGGGGAGGACGAGGCTGATACGCTGGTGATTGTAATGGAGGATGCGCATGCCGGTCTTACGGTGGAACTGAGCTACACCATCTTTAAGAATCTCAATGTGATTACCCGTTCGGCAAAGGTGGTAAATCACGGCGAGGCAGATGTAAGACTTTCGAGAGTTCTTTCAGCCTGCGTGGATTTTGAAGATTGTGATTACGATATGATTACCTTAAACGGCAGTTGGGCGAGGGAGCGTATTATGGAGCGTGCGCCGCTGCATCACGGCAAGCAGTCCGTAGACAGCGCCCGCGGCGAATCCTCGCACCAGAGCAACCCGTTCGTTGCACTGGTATCGCACAAAGCAGACGAGGAAACCGGCGAAGCATACGGATTTAACTTCGTATACAGCGGCAATTTCTTCGCACAGGCAGAGGTAACACAGCACAAGCATACCCGTTTTGTGATGGGTATCAATCCTTACGATTTTTCCTGGCTTCTTCGCACGGAGGAGGAATTTGCCGCGCCGGAAGTGGTTATGGTTTACTCAAACGAAGGTCTTGGCAAGATGTCCCGTACCTTCCATGACCTGTACCGCAATCACCTGATTCGCGGCCAGTGGAAGGACAAGAAGCGTCCGGTTCTGATCAATAACTGGGAGGCTACGTATTTTCAGTTTGATACCGATAAACTGATTTCCATTGCAAAGCAGGCTTCCGAGCTTGGTATCGAGATGCTTGTTATGGATGACGGCTGGTTCGGTCATCGCGATTCCGACAATTCTTCCCTCGGCGACTGGTTTGTTTATGAGGAGAAGTTAAAGGGCGGACTTCCGAACCTTGTCAGTGAAGTGAATAAACTCGGTATGAAATTCGGTATTTGGTTTGAACCGGAGATGGTTTCCCCGGACAGTAAACTCTATGAGGAGCATCCCGAGTGGGCAATTCAGATTATCGGACGCGACCTGACACAGAGTCGCGAACAGTATGTCTTGGACTATTCCAATGCGGAGGTACGTGATTATGTATACGGTATGATGCGTAAGATTCTGGATGCCTCCAATATCGAATATATCAAGTGGGATATGAACCGCCAGCTTACCGAGGTTGGCTCGACCTTTCTTCCGGGAAAGCGCCAGAGAGAGCTGTGGCATCGCTATGTGCTCGGCGTATATGATTTGATGAACCGTCTGACTACGGATTATCCTTATATACTGCTTGAGAACTGTTCCGGCGGCGGGGCGAGATTTGACCCTGCCATGCTGTATTTCTCTCCGCAGATCTGGACCTCCGACGATACGGATGCGATTGAGCGTCTGAAGATTCAGTACGGCACCAGTCTTTGCTATCCGGCGTCGGCCATGGGCGCGCACGTATCGGATTGCCCGAACCACACGGTAGGAAGAACGACGCCGTTTGCCACAAGAGGAGACGTTGCACTGGTTGGTACCTTTGGTTATGAACTGGATGTAACGAAGATTCCGCAGGCAGACCGCGAAGCAATTCCGGGACAGATTGCGAAATTCCATCGTTTCAATCCGTTGGTTCGTACCGGTGACCAGTATCGTATCGGCAACCTCTATGCGGACAGCAGCTTTGACGCATGGATGTTTGTTGCAAAGGACAAATCCGAAGCGCTCTTTACCTTTGTACAGGTACTCGCCCGGCCGAATTATCCAAGCCGCAGCATCAAGCTGAAAGGCCTTGATCCGAAGAAGACTTATGAAATCGAGGAGACCGGTCAGAGGGTCAGCGGCCGAACCCTGATGAATGCCGGCATTCTCGTAGGTACTTACGGCGATTTCACCAGCAAAACCTTATATTTGAAGGCAGTGGAGTAGAAAAATGGAACCAATCAAGCCTTATAAAAAAGATTTTGATTATTCTTATGCGCTGGGGGCATTTCCGACGATGGAGCTTTTGAACAAATGCCCGGAGGAGGCTCTTTGTGTGTATGTGCACTCGAGCTTTACCGAAGCCGAGATGATACAGGCAAAATGCAGGGAGCTGTCTGTTCCGGTACTGTCCGGCGACAAGGTGATTGCAAGAGTCAGCGACAAGGAGAATGTTTTTGCTGTCGGAGTATTTCGCAAATACGAGCGGAAGCTTCAGGCGGACAAACCGCATCTGATGCTTGTCAATCCGAGCAATATGGGGAACCTGGGAACGATTCTCAGAACCTGTCTTGCGATGGGAATCCACGATATAGCGATTATTCGTCCGGGTGTGGATGTATTTCACCCGAAGGCCGTACGTGCTTCGATGGGAGCGCTGTTTTCACTTCGGGTACAGTATTTTGCATCCTACGCGGAGTATGCGGGGGCATATCTGGGCGGCGGGAGTGAGCGTCAGGTATTTTCTTTTATGCTGACCGGAAAGAAGCAGCTGACGGTATCCGAGTGCCCGAAGCCGGAGCTGTATACGCTGATTTTCGGCAACGAGGCAACGGGACTTCCCGAGGAGTATGCCGAATACGGCGAGAGCCTTTTGATTCCGCAGTCGCCCGAGGTGGATTCGCTGAATCTGACCATCGCGGTGGGAATCGGGACGTATTTGTTCTCTCAGCGGTAAAAATCTTTGCAAAATGCATGTTCTAAATGAATTTTCTTTGAAAAAGCCCTTGACTTTCCTGTAGTTTTTTCGTATACTGACCGAGGTGTCAAGAAAAATACTTTACACAGAGGGCAGATATGAGCGCGGGGAACCATTACAGTTCAAAGAAATCCGATACGGAAGAATGGCTGCAGGAAGTTGTAGCGCTGAGTATGTATTATGATTTTTACGGCGAGCTGTTAAATGAGCGCCACCGTCAGATTTTTGAAGATTATATACTGAATGACTACTCCCTTTCGGAGATTTCCGAGGAGAGCGGCCTGAGCCGCCAGGGAGTGTACGATATTGTAAAACGCTGCAGCGCCAGACTTCATCAATATGAGGAAAAGCTGCAGTTGGTGGGAAGATTTCAGAAGACGAAGGAGCAGGTTACGCAGATCAATGAAACCGCGCTGCTTCTTTTGGAATCGGACATCTCCGAGCCGGTGAGAGCCGCGGCAGAGCGGATTTTACGGGCTTCGGAGCAGGTAATGAAGGAGTTGTAAATATCTATGGCATTTGAAAGCTTATCGGATAAATTACAAAATGTATTTAAGAACCTTCGCGGTAAGGGACGCCTTTCCGAGAGCGATGTAAAGGAAGCGCTCCGTGAGGTTAAGCTTGCACTCTTGGAAGCCGATGTTAACTTCAAGGTGGTTAAGCAGTTTGTTTCTTCCGTTCAGGAGCGCGCAATCGGTCAGGATGTACTGACCAGCCTGACTCCCGGTCAGACGGTTATCAAGATTGTTAACGAAGAGATGATTCGTCTGATGGGTTCCGAAACAACGGAAGTTGCCTTTGCAAACGGCATTACCGTCATTATGATGTGCGGACTCCAGGGCGCCGGTAAAACGACTACCGCGGCAAAGCTTGCGGGCAAGTGGAAGGCAGCGGGAAGAAAGCCGTTATTGGTAGCCTGTGATATTTATCGTCCGGCTGCAATCGAGCAGTTGAAGGTGAACGGCGGGAAGCAGGGCGTTCCCGTATTTGCCATGGGAACCGGTCACAGTCCGGTCAACATTGCAAAGGCGGCGCTTGAACATGCCAGGAAGGAAGGCTTCAATGTAGTGATTCTCGATACCGCAGGTCGTCTGCAGATTGATGAAGAGCTCATGCAGGAGCTTCAGGATATCAAGGAAACCGTCGAGGTTCATAATACGATTTTGACGGTCGATTCCATGACCGGTCAGGATGTTCTCAATGTGGCAACAGCCTTTGATCGGAAG
>DLOO01000009.1:13983-14375 GCA_002479645.1 Lachnoclostridium sp. UBA7482
GTATGGGTGATGTGCTTACCCTGATTGAAAAGGTACAGGCAGAGGTCGATGAGGAGAAGGCCAGGGAGATGGAGAAAAAGCTCCGCAAGGCCGAATTTGACTTCAATGATTTCTACGATCAGATTCAGCAGATGAAGAAGATGGGCGGTATTNNTCAGAGTATTCTCGGAATGATGCCCGGTATGGGAAGTCAGCTGAAGGATGTTGAGATTGACGACGATGCATTTAAGCCGACGGAAGCAATCATTTGTTCCATGACGAAGCAGGAGAGAGCCAATCCCGATATGATTACACCGCCGAGAAAGCGCAGAATCGCAGCAGGTGCGGGTGTGGACATTGCAGATGTGAACCGCCTCATGAAACAGTATGAGCAGTCCAGGAAGATGATGAAG
>DLOO01000009.1:14419-32756 GCA_002479645.1 Lachnoclostridium sp. UBA7482
TGCCGTTCTGATGATTATGATATACCACAGTATAAGCTGGTGGATATATAGAGTTGAGGCAGTGCCTCGTATACAGGAAACGGATAAGATTTAAGGAGGTGAAATAAAATGGCAGTAAAGATTCGTTTGAGAAGAATGGGTCAGAAGAAGGCACCGTTTTACAGAGTTATCGTAGCGGATGAGAGATCCCCCAGAGACGGTCGTTTCATCGAGGAGATCGGTATCTACGATCCGACTAAGGAGCCTACCGTATTCAAGGTAGATGAGGAAGCAGCTAAGAAGTGGCTTGCTACCGGTGCTCAGCCCACAGAGACCGTTGCCAGATTATTCAAGCAGGCCGGAATCGAGAAGTAATCGGAGGGAAAACATGAAAGAGTTAGTCGAAATTATCGCTAAATCGCTGGTTACCCATCCGGACCAGGTTGTTGTTACTGAGACGGAGAACGAGAACACGGTTGTCATCGAGCTGCGTGTAGCGCCCGATGATATGGGAAAAGTAATCGGAAAACAGGGACGAATTGCGAAAGCGCTTCGTACCATCGTAAAAGTAGCTGCAACGAAGACCGACAAAAAGGTTGTTGTGGATATTTTACAGTAGCATGGATAGGGGCTGGTTCAACGCTTCGGCGGGGAACAGTCCCTTTTGTGCCCACAACGAGCAAGAGTATTATGGTTCGACTTTTATTTGGAATAGGTGATTGAAATGATAAAAACACTTGCAAAACAGATTAAAGAATATAAGCGAGTTTCTGTCCTGACCCCGTTTTTTATGATTCTTGAAGTCATTGCAGAAACCTTGATTCCCCTATGCATGGCATCGATCATTGATGACGGTGTAAAGAAGGGAGATATGACACACATTGTATGGATGGGCGTTGCCATGATCGGGCTTGCCGTTTTCGGCCTTTATGCAGGTATCATGGGCGGCTGGTACGGCTCAAAAGCGTCTACCGGCTTTGCGAAAAATCTGCGTGAATCCATGTACAACAACATCCAGACATTTTCTTTTTCAAATATTGACAAATATTCCACGGCGGGACTGGTTACCCGTCTGACAACGGATGTCAGCAATATCCAGAATGCCTATCAGATGCTTCTGCGTATGTGCTTCCGTGCACCGACCAATCTGATTTTTGCCATGATTATGGCATTTACCATCAGTCCGAGACTGACCTCCGTTTACATGGTTGCGGTTGTGGTTCTCGGTTGTGTTCTTGCAATTATTATCAAGTTTGCATCCCGGTATTTTGGCCAGGTTTTCCAGAAATACGATGATATGAATGCATCCGTTCAGGAAAATGTGTCCGCCATCCGTGTTGTAAAGGCATTTGTTCGTGAAGACTACGAAAAGAGCCGTTTTCATACGGCAAGCACCAATATTTACAACATGTTCATGAAGGCGGAGAAGATTATCGCATTCAACAGTCCGGCGATGCAGTTTACCGTTTACGGATGTATTCTCGGTATCAGCTGGCTCGGTGCACATATGGTTATCGGCGGCACCTTAAAGACCGGCGAGCTTATGAGTCTGCTTACATACTGTATGAACATTCTCATCAGCCTTATGATTCTTTCCATGATTTTCGTTATGATGTCGATGAGTATGGCAAGTGCCCGCCGTGTGGCTGAGGTTCTTGAGGAAAAGGCGGATATCGTAAATCCGGAGGAACCGCTGCTGGAAGTTGCCGACGGAAGTATCTCATTTGAGAATGTTGAATTCAGCTATAAGAAGCCTGCGCAGGATGACGTTCGGCAGGAGGTGCGTCCGGTATTGCAGGATATCAATTTGCATATTCGTTCCGGTGAGACGATTGGTATTATCGGCGGTACCGGAAGCTCGAAGTCGAGCCTTGTAAATCTGATCAGCCGTCTTTATGATGTTACCGACGGGGAGGTGCTGGTCGGCGGACGTAACGTAAAGGCATACGATCTTGAAACCCTGCGTAACCAGGTTGCCGTGGTTTTGCAGAAAAATGTTTTGTTCCGGGGAACGATTTACGAGAATCTTCGCTGGGGCGACCCGAACGCCACGGATGAGGAATGCAAAAAGGCCTGCGAAATGGCATGCGCAGATGAATTTATCCGAACCTTTCCGGATGGGTACAATACGGTAATTGAACAGGGCGGTACCAATGTATCCGGCGGTCAGCGCCAGAGACTCTGTATCGCCAGAGCGCTTCTGAAAAAGCCGAAGATCCTGATTCTCGATGACAGTACCAGCGCCGTGGATACCGCTACCGATGCACGTCCCCGGAACAAAACATTTTTCNNCGATGCACGTATCCGCCGAGCCATGAAGGAAGCAATTCCCGGTACGACCAAGATTATCATCGCGCAGCGAATCAACAGCGTCAGCCAGGCGGACCGTATTGTCGTTATGGATAACGGCCGCATTAACGGTGTAGGCACCCATGAGGAGTTGTTGGAGAAAAATGCCATTTATCGTGAGGTTTTTGAATCTCAGACCGGCGGCAGCGGAGACTTCGATCAGGCAGGAGGTGAGCTGTAATGGCAGAAGGTAAGGCAGTAAAGGGACCGATGGGACGTGGTATGCGCGGTCCGAGACCGAAGGTGGAAAATCCCAAAAAGCTTTTGATGCGTATTCTCGGGTATGTCGGAAAAACATATAAGATTCCGTGTTTTCTTGTGCTTTTATGCATCGTTGTCAATACGTTGGCAACGATTCAGGGAACGTTGTTTACCAAGCAGCTCATTGATGAATTTATCGAACCGCTGATTGGGCATGAAAATCCGGATTACAGCAATTTGCTTCATGCAATTATCCGTGTGGGCTGCATTTATATTCTCGGTATTGCGGCGAACTATTTCCATGCGATTTTGATGGCATACATTACCCAGGGAACCCTGCGCAGACTTCGTGCGGATATGTTTAATCATATGGAGAGCCTGCCGATTCGTTATTTTGATTCGCATTCCCACGGCGAAATCATGTCGTTGTATACGAACGATATTGATACCCTGAGACAGTTAGTCAGCCAGAGTATTCCGCAGATTATCAGCAGCGTATTTACGGTTGTTTCGGTACTTATCAGCATGATTATTCTGAATATTCCGCTGACCGTTCTGACACTCGTTATGGTTGCTGTCATGATGAAGTCCAGTGCATTTGTAGCATCCCGAAGCGGCAGCTATTTCGTTGCGCAGCAGAGAGATCTCGGCGCTGTAAACGGCTATATCGAGGAAATGATGCAGGGACAGAAGGTTGTGAAGGTATTCAGCCATGAGGAAATCGGCAAGGAGGAATTTAAGAAGTTAAATGACCGGCTTTGCGACAGTGCAAACAATGCGAATAAATTTGCCAATATTATCGGTCCGGTCAACGCACAGCTCGGCAACCTGAGTTACGTTATGTGTGCGATTGTCGGCGGCTTCCTGGCATTAAACGGCATCGGAGGATTTACTCTCGGCGGTCTGGCAAGCTTTTTGACCTTTAACAAGAGCTTCAGTATGCCGGTGAACCAGGTGAGCCAGCAGATGAACGCAATCGTTATGGCGCTTGCGGGGGCGGAGCGTATCTTCAAACTTCTGGATGAAAAGCCGGAGACGGATGACGGTTATGTGACTTTGGTTAATGCAAAGGAAGAAAACGGCGAGCTTGTCGAGGCAGAGGAGCGTACCGGGCTGTGGGCATGGAAGCATACCCATCAGGCAGACGGGTCCGTGACTTATGTGCGTCTGCGGGGCGACGTCGTATTTGACGATGTGGATTTCGGTTATGTGGAGGATAAGATTGTACTTCACAATGTGAAGCTTTTTGCGACGCCCGGACAGAAGATTGCATTTGTCGGTTCGACCGGTGCGGGCAAGACCACGATTACGAATCTGATTAACCGTTTCTATGACATTCAGGATGGCAAGATCCGCTACGACGGAATCAATATTAACAAGATTAAAAAGGATGACCTGCGTCGTTCCCTCGGTATGGTGCTTCAGGATACCCATCTTTTCACGGGAACGGTTGCGGACAATATTCGTTACGGTCGTCTTGAGGCAACGGACGCAGAGGTAGAAGCAGCCGCAAAGCTTGCCAATGCGCATGGATTTATCTGCCGTTTGCCGCAGGGCTACCATACGATGCTGACCGGTGACGGCGCGAACCTGTCCCAGGGGCAGCGTCAGCTTCTTGCGATTGCAAGAGCAGCGATTGCCAATCCGCCGGTACTGATTCTGGATGAGGCAACCAGCTCCATCGATACCAGAACGGAGAAGATTGTTCAGGAGGGTATGGATAAGCTGATGCAAGGACGTACCACCTTCGTGATTGCACACCGTCTGTCTACGGTTAAGAACAGTGATTGTATTATGGTGCTTGAGCAGGGACGCATTATCGAGCGTGGACGTCACGAAGAATTGCTGGAAGAAAAGGGCAAGTATTATCAGCTCTATACCGGCAGGAAGAGCGAGACGGCATAAATTTTTTTCATACGTTCCGGCATACCCGGAGCGTGCTGCATAAGTATATAAAGAGAGGTTTTATGGAACAGTTTTTAAGAGTTGGCGTATTCGCCAATACACACGGCGTTCACGGGGAAATCAAATTATTCCCCACAACCGATGATGTGAACCGTTTCCAAAAGGGAGTACCGGTTTTTCTGGATACCGGGCAGGGGAAGAAGGAACTGGTTATTTCCGGTGTGAAATATTTCAAAAATATGGTGATTCTTAAGTTTGAAGGAATCGACAACATCAATGATATTGAGAAATTTAAGGGCTGCGATGTGCTTGTAGATCGTGAACATGCGGTAGAATTGGAAGAGGACGAGTATTTTATCTGTGACGTTCTCGGGGCAAAGGTGGTTACCGAAGAGGGCGAAGAGCTCGGAACGCTCAAGGACGTCATGCAGACCGGCGCCAACGACGTATATGTGATTACTATGAAAAACGGCAGGGAAGCTTTGTTCCCGGTCATTCCCGACTGTGTAAAGGATATCAATGTCGAAGACAAGGTAATTACGGTTCATGTAATGCCGGGGCTTCTGTAAGGAACGCCGATAGGAGGAGCATATGATTTTTCATGTATTGACCTTATTTCCGGAGATGATTGCCGAAGGTATGTCCCACAGTATTATCGGACGTGCACAGGACGCGGGTATTATCTCGGTAAATGCGGTAAACATTCGGGATTTTTCGGAAGATAAGCATAAGCACGCGGATGATTATCCTTACGGAGGCGGCGCAGGCATGGTAATGTCCTGTGAGCCGATTTATAAGGCATATGACAGCATTGTGCGGGAGCGCAGGCGGCGTTCCCGTCCGCGCGTTGTTTACCTTACCCCGCAGGGACAGGTGTTTAATCAGGAAATGGCAAAGTCCATGGCGGAGGAAGAGGATATGATTTTCCTTTGCGGACATTACGAGGGCGTTGACGAGCGTGTGCTTGAAGCAATTGTTACCGATCGCGTGTCTATCGGAGATTATGTGCTGTCGGGAGGAGAACTGGCTGCCATGGTTATGATGGATGCGATTGCCCGTATGGTTCCGGGGGTGCTTACCAACGAAGAGAGCGGAAGTACCGAAAGCTTTGAAGGGAATCTGCTCGAATATCCGCAGTATACGCGCCCGGAGGTGTGGCAGGGACGGAAGGTTCCGGAGGTGCTTCTGAGCGGTCATCATGCAAAGATTGAGGAGTGGAGAAGACAACAGTCAATTCTGCGAACCCTGCTGGTCAGGCCGGAGCTTCTTGACGGCGCAGAGCTCTCGAAAAAGGACCAGAAATACCTCGAGGGGCTGAGGGCGCAGTCAGAGTGCAAAAACAATGCAAAATAATGCTTGCATTCACATAGGAGATGTGTTATAATCTAAACCCGTGAGACGCGGTGTTCCGCTGTGCCGTTGGCAGAATGAATACCGAAATTTAATATTTTATGGAGGTCTATGACAATGGCAAATGTAGATTACATTGCAAAGCTGGAGAAGGAACAGCTCAAGGAAAACGTAACATCCTTCAACGTAGGCGACACCATCCGTGTTATGGCAAAGGTAAAGGAAGGTAACCGTGAGAGAACGCAGGCTTTCGAGGGCGTATGTATTAAGAGACAGAACGGCGGCGTTAAGGAAACCTTCACGGTACGTAAGAATTCCAATGGCTGCGGTGTTGAGAAGACCTGGCCTTTGAACTCTCCCATAATCGAGAGCATCACTGTGATCCGTCGTGGTAAGGTTCGTAGAGCTAAGCTCAACTACCTGCGCGCGAGAGTCGGTAAGGCTGCTAAGGTTAAGGAACTTGTAAAGTAATATATGATTTCTTCAGAGGTTGTGTTTGACACAGCCTCTATTTTTCTATATGGAGTAATACCGAAACCGCTCAGTGAAAAATAATATTTCCCAAAACGTGAAAAATATAGTATAATATTTTAAGGTACAGAGAAAGCTCAGGCGGCGAAAGGAGGAAAAACATGGCCGGAAGGTATGATTTTACGCATGCGGAACGAAAAGAGAAGATTTTAAGCATCGTGTATACGGTTACCGTATGGGTAATTTCGCTGGCAGCCGTGATTTTCCTTGCGTATTTTTTGATGAAGTATTCGCTGGAGAAAACCAATGTGGTCGACGCTTCGATGGAGCCGACGCTTTCGATGAAGGACGAGCTGTTAATTGATACGCTGACTTACCGTATCCGAAAGCCGAAGCGCTTTGAAATTATTGTATTTCGACAAGGAGATGCGGAGCATAATTTCTATAATGTGAAACGCGTAATCGGACTTCCGGGGGAACGTGTGCAGATTAAAGACGGCGTTGTTTACATTAACGGGAACCCGTTAGCCGAAAAAGTCAATGTAGATGCGATGCTTCTGCCCGGTCTTGCCAACTACGAGATAACTTTAGGGGAAGATGAGTATTTTGTGCTCGGAGATGCAAGAAACAATTCCGAGGACAGCCGATATGCGACGGTCGGCAATGTAAAAAGAGAGGAAATTATCGGAAAGGCGTGGATTCGCCTGAACAAGTTCGGATTTGTCAATCAGATGAACCGAAAGGAAGAGGAGGAAAAATAATGCAGTACCAGTGGTATCCGGGACATATGGCGAAAGCAAGACGCCAGATGCAGGAGGATATGAAGTTTATTGATGTTGTGGTTGAGCTGGTAGATGCGAGAATTCCTTACTCCAGTAAAAATCCGGACATTGATAAGATTGCAAAGGGCAAAGCGCGTGTGCTTTTACTTAACAAATCGGATATGGCAGACCCGAAGGCGACAGCCCTGTGGAAAAACTATTATGAGAAGCAGGGGTTTTATGTTGTTCCGCTTGATTCCAGAAACGGTTCCGGAATCAAGCTCGTATCCGGGAAGATAATGGAAGCCTGCAAGGAGAAAATCGAAAGAGACCGCAGACGAGGTATTCAGAACCGTCCCGTTCGTGCGATGATTGTCGGTATTCCGAATGTCGGCAAGTCCACATTTATCAACAGTTTTGCCGGAAAGGCTGCCGCGAAGACCGGCAATAAGCCCGGTGTAACTAAGGGAAAGCAGTGGATTCGCCTCAATGCCCAGGTGGAGCTTCTGGATACCCCCGGTATTCTGTGGCCGAAGTTCGAGGATAACCGTGTCGGCAAATGCATCGGATGGATTGGTTCCATCAACGATGAGATTCTGGTGCCGTCCGAGATGGCGCTCGATTTGATTGATTATATCATGAGCCGTTATCCGGAGGTGCTTCCGAGCCGCTTCGGAATCGAAATTTCCGGGGAAGATACCGGACTTATGGTATTTGACAATATTGCAAAGAAGCGCGGCTGCCTCAAAAAAGGCGGAGAGCTTGATTACGAGCGCGCCGGCCGCATGCTTGTGGACGAGGTACGTTCCTGCAAACTCGGCAGCCTGAGCTTTGAGTTACCGGCAGATGTGAGCATATAATCACGGAGAATTTACGATGGGAAAAGCAATCAGTGAGATTAAAGCACAGTTGAGTGAATGTCCGGCAGGGAATTTGCCGGAGTGCATGAAGGAATTCCTCACAGACGAACGGGAAGGCGTAAGAAAGCTGATTTTATCAGCGCAGAAGAGATACGATGCCTACACGAAGGAATTGGTGCGTACAGAGGAAATGAAGCATTACGAGAAACTGTATCCGGAATGTGAATTTATCGGCGGAATTGACGAGGTAGGCCGCGGTCCGTTGGCGGGACCGGTGGTGGCCTGCTGTGTTATCCTGCCGAAGGACTGCGATATCCTGTATCTGAACGATTCCAAGCAGGTGCCCGAGAAGAAGCGCGTGCAGCTCTGCGAGGAGATTCTTGAGAAGGCGGTAGCAGTCGGCATCGGCAGCGTGGATCATACGGAAATTGATGAACGGAACATTTTACAGGCTACCTATAAGGCGATGCGCCAAGCCGTCGACAGTATGGAGATAAAACCGCAGCGTCTGCTGGTGGACGCCGTGACGATTCCCGGAATTTCCATTCCGCAGAGAGGCATTATCCATGGAGACGCTAAGAGTATCAGCATTGCGGCGGCAAGCATTGTGGCAAAGGTAACCAGAGATCGTATGATGGAGGAATTTGACAAGCTTTATCCGGGATATGATTTCGCGTCCAATAAGGGCTACGGTTCTGCGAAGCACATTGCGGCTCTGAAGGAACTGGGACCGTGTCCGATTCACAGAAGAAGCTTTATCGGGAATTTTATCTGAGCACATGCAAAAGAACGTCGGTATTTTGCTAAATTGTGTGATAAACGGTGAGAGAAGGTAATATATTGGAACGAAACAAACGAACGGTCGGAACGAAGAACGAGACCGTTGCGGCGGATTTTCTTGCGAAGAAGGGCTATACAATTCTTGAGAAAAATTATCGAAACCGCTTCGGGGAGATTGATCTGATTGCAAAGGATGGCGGGGTGTTGGTCTTNNAGCACCGAAGCCTTTGGAGATCCGATGGAAGCGGTCGGTTATGCGAAACAAAAGAAAATATCCCGAACCGCATTGTACTATTACGCAAGCCACGGATACATAGAAAACGCGCCGTGTCGCTTTGATGTGGTGGCAATTTACGGAGACGGACGCATGGAGCATATGGAAAATGCATTTGAATTCTGCTAAAGGAGGCTTTTATGAAGGTATTATTGTTAAACGGAAGTCCTCATCCGAAGGGAAGCACCTATACCGCCCTTCATGAGATGGAGAAAATTTTTCAGGAAAATGGGATTGAGACGGAGCTGGTTACCGTTGGCAGCAGGGAAATCCGCGGCTGTATCGCCTGCGGCGCCTGCGGCAGGACCGGTAAGTGTGTCTTTGACGATTTGGTAAATGAAATTGCGCCGAAGTTTGCGGAGGCAGACGGACTGGTTCTCGGAAGCCCGGTATATTATGCATCGGCAAACGGCACGTTGACGGCACTTTTGGATCGCTTGTTCTATAGTTCGCACTTTGATAAGACGATGAAGGTCGGCGCCTGTGTGGCATCGGCAAGACGCGGCGGTCTGACGGCAACCTTCGACCAGTTGAACAAGTATTTTACCATCAGCGGTATGCCGGTAGCTTCAGGACAATACTGGAACGGTGTCCACGGCAGCAATGCCGCCGATGCCGAGCAGGATCTTGAGGGTATGCAGATGATGCGTACTCTGGCAAGAAATATGACCTTCTTAATGAAGAGCATTGCTCTCGGCAAGGAGGCGTTTGGTCTTCCGGAAAAGGAACCGAAGACCTTTACGAATTTTATCCGATAAGAATTGTAGAAGGAGAAAAGGACATGTGGACAGAAATCAGTGAGCAGGCAGAGCTGAATATTTCCGGTCATGTGCCCTTTTTGACTTTTTCGGCGCTGAAGGACGAGCCGGGGATTCGTCATGGCTTTTCTACGAGACTCGGCGGCGTCAGCAAGGGCATCTTTTCTTCGATGAATCTCGGATTTAACCGTGGGGATTCGGAGGAAAATGTGCAGGAAAATTATCGGCTTCTCTGCGCTGCGCTGGGGATGCCGACGGAACGCCTGGTATTTTCCCGGCAGACACATAAAGACTACGTGCGTAAGGTGACTTCGGAAGACTGCGGTATCGGCATTACCAGACCGATTCCCTATGATGACGTCGATGCGCATATGACCGACGAATCGAATGTTCCGCTTGTGATTTTCAGCGCGGACTGTGTGCCGATTTTTTTCTACGACAGAAAGCACCATGCCATTGCGCTTGCGCATGCCGGATGGCGCGGGACGGTGCGGCAGATTGCAGCGAAAACCGTGCGCGCGATGGGGGAAGCGTATGGTGCAGAGGCGGAGCAGATGATTTGCGTTATCGGACCGTCCATCTGCGGTAAATGCTTTGAAATCGGCCCGGAGGTTGCGGAAGAATTTGTCCGTGCATGGCCCGATGCCGTGACGACCGGTATTCTCAAAAAGGGAGCCGGGGATCGGTATCTTGCAGACCTTTGGGAAGCCAACCGTCAGGCGCTGCTTTCCGCCGGTGTTGCAGATGCCCATATTTCGGTATCGCGTGTGTGTACGATGTGCCGCCCGGAGCTGTTTTTTACCCACCGGGGCAGTCAGGGACAACGCGGCAGCAATGCAGGGTTTATAATGCTTACATGATCGGAGGAGCGTATGCGTAATCATACCCATAAAATATTAGAGATTATGCCCTTCAGTCCCTGCGGGGCGGCAGGCATTGTTGTGGGAGATGTGCTGGTTGCCATGAACGGGGAACCGGTGCAGGATATCCTGGATTATCACTTCCGGGAGGAAAGCGACAGGCTTACCCTTACGATTGAACACGAGGACGGCCGCCGTGAGGATGTTGTCATTGAAAAGGAAGAGGACGAAGAGCTGGGACTTGTATTTGCCGAGTCGCTGATGGATGATTATCAGTCCTGCCGGAACAAATGCGAGTTCTGTTTCATTGACCAGATGCCCCCGGGAATGCGGAAAACCCTGTACTTCAAGGACGATGATACCCGACTTTCATTTTTGCAGGGCAACTATGTCACTCTGACGAATCTGAGTGATAAGGAAATTGACCGGATCTGTTATTATAAGCTTTCTCCGATGAATGTCAGCGTGCATACGACCAATCCGGAGCTGCGCTGCCAAATGCTCAAAAACCGTTTTGCAGGCAATATACTCCAATGCCTTCAGCGTTTTAAGGACGCGGGCATTACGATGAACGGACAGGTTGTTCTTGTAAAGGATAGAAATGACGGAGAAGAGCTTGAGCGGACGATTCACGACCTGACCGCGTTTCTTCCCAATATGCAGAGTTTAAGTATCGTTCCGGTCGGTCTGACAAAATACAGGGAAGGACTTCCGAAAATCGAGCCTTTTAACAGGGACGATGCAAGAAAAGTGATTGGGCAGATTCATAAATGGCAGGGAATCTGCAAACAATATTTTGACACACGGTTTGTCTATGCCGGCGACGAGTGGTATATTCTGGCAGAGCAGGATTTGCCGACGGAGGACGATTACGAGGGCTATCCGCAGCTGGAAAACGGCGTCGGAATGCTGCGCTCCCTCATGAGTGAGGTGACCGACTGTTTGCGGTATGTGCACGGTGATGACCGAAGCCGGAAGCTGACGATTGCAACCGGTGTGCTGGCTGCTCCGTTTATGGAGAAGCTGGCAGCGCAGGTGAGAGAGCATTTTCCGAACATTGCGTGTCAGGTGATTACGATTTATAATCACTTCTTCGGGGAGCGGATTACCGTGTCCGGCCTGCTTACCGGAGGGGATATCATTGAACAGTTAAAAGGACGTGAGCTTGGGGAACGCCTGCTTCTGCCGGTCAATCTGCTGCGCAGCGGCGAGGATGTTCTGCTTGACAATCTAACGGTGTCGGACATCGAAAATGCTTTACAAATAAAGGTGTCTATTGTACAATCAAATGGACAGGCATTTATCGATTCCCTGTTGGATGAATCAGTATACTAAGGTTTTGCCGGAGATTCCGGCGGAATAGATATATCGGAGGAAAGTATGAGAAAGCCGATCGTTGCGATTGTCGGCCGCCCTAACGTTGGAAAGTCAACACTTTTCAATGCACTGGCGGGTGAACGAATCAGCATTGTAAAAGATACGCCGGGGGTTACCAGGGATCGTATTTATGCGGATGTAAGCTGGTTAAATCATTCATTTACCATGGTGGATACCGGCGGTATTGAGCCGGAGAGCAAAGACATGATGCTTCGTTACATGCGTGAGCAGGCAGAGATTGCCATTGCTACGGCGGATGTTATTGTGTTTCTGGTGGATGTACGCCAGGGTCTTGTTGACGCCGATACGAAGGTGGCGGACATGCTCAGAAGAAGCGGCAAGCCTATCGTTCTTACGGTTAACAAGGTGGATAGCTTTGAGAAGTTCATGCCGGATGTGTATGAATTCTATAACCTCGGTCTTGGTGATCCGATTCCGGTTTCCGGCGCATCGATGCTCGGCTTCGGTGATTTGTGTGAAGAGCTTGTGAAGCATTTCCCGGAGGATACCGTAACAGACGAAGAGGATACCAGACCGCGTATTGCGATTGCCGGCAAGCCCAATGTCGGTAAGTCCTCGATTATTAACCGTCTGCTCGGGGAGAATCGTGTGATCGTTTCGGATATTGCGGGAACGACACGCGACGCTATTGATACGGCGGTTGCCTATAACGGCAAAGAATACGTATTTATTGATACGGCAGGTCTTCGCCGCAAAGCGAAGATTAAGGAGGAGCTGGAGCGTTACAGCATTATCCGTACGGTAAGCGCCGTAGAGCGCGCCGATATCGTCGTTGTTGTCATTGACGCGGGTGAGGGCGTAACCGAACAGGATGCCAAGATTGCCGGAATTGCACACGATGCAGGCAAGGGGATTGTTGTTGCTGTCAATAAATGGGACTCTATCGAGAAGGATGATAAGACCATTTACCGTCAGCAGGAGAAGATTCGCGAGACTCTGTCCTTTATGCCTTATGCCGACATTATCTTTATTTCGGCAATGACCGGACAGCGTGTGAACAAGCTGTTTGACTCGATTGAGGTGGTTATTGAGAATCAGAACCGACGCATCGGTACCGGCGTCCTGAATGAGATTATGATGGAGGCTACGGCAATGCACCAGCCGCCGTCGGATAAGGGACGCAGACTGAAGCTTTTCTATATTACGCAGGTATCGGTAAAGCCCCCGACCTTTGTTATTTTTGTAAATGACAAGGAGCTGATGCATTACTCCTATACCCGTTATATCGAGAACAAGATTCGCGAGGCATTTGGTTTTGCCGGCACTTCACTGAAGTTTATTATTCGCGAACGGAATGAAGAAAAATAAGACACAGGAGAGAAAGAAACCATGGCGATTCAAATTATCCTTTGCCTTTTGGTTGGCTATCTGTTTGGCAATTTTTCAACGGCATATGTTATCGGGCGTCTGCATCATGTGGATATTCGTAACTACGGAAGCGGCAATGCAGGAACGACCAATGCGATTCGTACGCTCGGAAAGAAATCCGGATATATCGTATTTCTGGGAGATTTTCTGAAGGTGATGATTCCCGCGCTGGCAGTTCGTTTTGCGGTTTTCGGCGGCGAAGATATTGCGCCGCTTATGTGCCAGATTACCGGACTGGGTGTTGTTCTCGGACATTGCTATCCCTTCTGGCTGCATTTTAAGGGCGGTAAGGGAGTTGCAACGACTTCCGGAGCAATGGTTTGCAGTGACTGGACCTGCATCTTCTTTATTCCGGTATTTGCACTGATTGTCGCAGTGACAAAATATGTATCGCTCGGTTCCATGTTTGTTGTATTTTTGTTCCCGGTTTGGACGGCTATCCGTTATACGGGGCATCCATATTATGCTGCCATGATTTGCGTTTGCTGTCTGTATACGGTTTCCGGCGTTTATATGCACCGCGCAAATATTAAGAGGCTGGCAAAGGGCACAGAAAATAAAATCGGTCACCACGTTAAGGTGAAGGAAGAGTAGGAGATAATGGAGGTTGGAAAAATGAAGGTTGGTGTTTTGGGAGCAGGTACATGGGGTGTCGCATTGACAATTCAGCTGGCTGCAAACGGTCACGATGTGATGTTATGGTCTGCAATTGCTAAGGAAATTGATGCGCTCAGTGCGGATCGGAATACAATTCCGAATTTGCCGGAAGCAAAATTGCAGGAGTGTGTAGCGCTTACAAAGGATTTGAAAGAGGTATGTACCGGAAAGGATTTGATTGTATTTGCGGTTGCATCTCCGTTTGTCCGTTCCGTTGCCGCGAAGGTAAAGAAATTCCTTCCCGAAGGTCAGCGTATTGTTAACGTTGGTAAGGGAATTGAGGAAGCAACCCTGATGACGCTTACACAGGTAATTGCGGAGGAGAATCCTACGGCAAGTGTTGCCGTTTTGTCCGGTCCGAGCCATGCAGAAGAAGTCAGCCGCGGGATTCCGACCGCGATCGTTGTCGGTTCCTCGAATCCGGAGACCGCATTGTTGGTACAGGATGCGTTTATGAATGATTTCTTCCGCATTTATACCAGCTCGGATGTGATTGGCATCGAACTCGGCGGTTCCCTGAAGAATGTTATTGCGTTGGCTGCCGGTGTTGTTGACGGTCTTGGTTATGGGGACAATACCAAAGCTGCGTTGATGACCCGAGGTATTGCGGAAATCACCCGACTTGGTGTGAAGATGGGCGGTAAGCAGGAGACCTTCTCCGGTTTGTCCGGCGTCGGCGATTTGATTGTGACCTGTACAAGTACCCACAGCCGTAACCACAATGCCGGTTACTATATTGGCAAGGGCTATACGATGGAGCAGGCCATGAACGAGGTAAAGCAGGTTGTCGAGGGCGTATTCTGTGCAAAAGCTGCCAAGAAGCTTGCCGATAAGTATCAGGTAAGTATGCCGATCGTAGAAGAGGTAAACCATGTGCTCTTTGACGGTAAGAATGCAAGAGAAGCGCTTTCTGATTTGTTCGGCAGACACCGTACCCGGGAGTACGGGGATTGATATACATAGCCCGCGATTAGAAATGAAATCCATATCATAAACACAGTCCCCCTGACATATACATGAATTGTATAGTGAGGGGGACTGTTGTCATATTCCCTCCACGAATTCGGAAATGGAGGGGTAATATGAATTCCTATGCATTGTATCAGGACATACAGAAAAGAACCGGCGGCGAGGTGTATATGTCGATGGTAGGGCCGGTGCGTACCGGGAAATCGACGTTTGTTCGTCGGATGATGGAAATGCTGGTGCTGCCGCGAATCTCGGAGCAGGAGTCGGCCGAACTGATCGACCAGCTTCCGGTGAGCGGTTCCGGTAAGACGATAACGACTGTGGAACCCAAATTCATTCCCAAAAAGGGCGTGTCAATTCCACTGTCGGACGAGAAGGGCATGGACCTGAGGCTTCGATTTATTGATTGTGTCGGTTATATGGTGGAGGGCGCCGGAGGGCACATGGAAAACGGTGAGGAGCGCATGGTACATACGCCATGGAGCGAAGAGGCAATCCCTTTTTCCAAGGCGGCGGAAATCGGAACCGGAAAGGTCATTCATGAGCATTCTACGATTGGTATTGTGATGACAACCGACGGCAGTTTCGGAGAATTGCCGCGGGAGAATTTTATTCCGGCGGAGGAGCGGACGATTAGCGAGCTGAAGGAAATCGGGAAGCCGTTTCTTGTTATCCTGAATACGAATCGTCCGGCAGGAAAGGATACAAGACAGCTTGCGGAGGATATGACCGCAAAATACGCGGTTCCGGTAATTCCGATTAACTGCGACCAGCTGCGCCAGGAGGATATCGACACAATTTTCCTGAATTTGCTGAATGTCTTTCCGATTGCGGAAATTTCTTTCTATTTGCCGAAATGGCTTGGACTTCTGCCGGAGGATTCTCCGATTTTGCAGGAGATTTTAAGGGAAATCAAGGAATTTACCGAGAAGATGCATCGGATGAAGGACGTAGAGCGCGGGATGAAAGAGGTGTCATATCCGAAGATGAAGGGGCTGCGGGTCGACACCTGTTCCCTGGAGGACGGGAAGGTATCCGTCAATGTGGAAATGCAGGAAGAATGCTATTATGAAATCCTCAGCAAGGTCATCGGAGAATCGATTGAAAACGAGCAGCAGTTTATGGATGTGCTGCAGGATTTGGCACAGATAAAGAAGGAATACGGGAAGCTTTCCGAGGCATGGGCGAATGTTCGTCAGGGCGGCTACGGTGTGGTAAATCCGTGCTTTGAGGAGATTTTGCTGGAGGAACCGGAGCTGATTCATCAGGGGAACCGCTTTGGCATCAAGATTCGTGCGGTAGCGCCGAGTGTCCAGATGATTCGTGCGGAGGTTACCACAGAGATTGCACCGATTGTCGGGAGCGAAGAGCAGGCGAAGGATTTGATCGCCAATATGCAGGGCATTAGCAGGGATAAAAAGGATGAGGTATGGGACACCAATGTTTTCGGAAAAACCATGGGACAGATGGTGGAGGAAGGCATTGCGATGAAGATTGCGCGGCTGACGGACGACAGCCAGCGGAAGATTCAGGAATCCATGCAGAAAATTGTGAATGAAAGTAACGGCGGCCTAGTCTGCTTTATTATCTGATAACTTGACAAAAATGCAGAAAAATGGTATCTTTTTTTTCGGTTAGTGGCGATTTATCTTCCGAGGGGAAAAGAGCCGACGCGTAATAAATATACAAAAGACAGTGGGAAATCCACTGCAGAGGAATGTGATGAAGAAACTAAAGCAATATATTTTACCGATAGAAATCGGGATTATTCTGCTTCTTTTCTTGCTGCTGAATCTCGGAGGCAGGACGGAGGAGCCAAAGAAACTCAATCATAAGGTGCTGGAGACCGAGCATGCCGCACCGGAAAAGGAAACGAATCCTACCGGTACGGCAGATGAGCCGACGCCGACACCGACACCGGAGACCGGCAAGCCCTCACCGACGCCGAAGCCCGAGAATCCGCTTGACGGCTATCCCGAAGAGGTGGTCGAAGCTTACAACAAAGCAATGGAGCTTATCATTCCGGAGGGAATCGCCTTTGCCGATGTTCAGGAGTCGATGAGTATCCGCGTCAGTCCGGACGGCGAGAGCAGGCAGGTCGGTACGATGTATCTNNATGTATCCGATGAACGCCTGCATTGTGCAGTCGGTAGACGGCGAATGGGCGAAGGTGACCAGCGGAAGCGTTGAGGGGTATTGTCGTGTCAAATACCTGATTCGCGGTGAGCAGGCGGTCGAAATGGCCGGTGGGCTTGTGATTCGCAAGGCAGCGACGACGGCAAATGTGAATATCCGCAGAACGGCAACTACACTTGAGGATAATATTATCCGTTCGGTGGAGGCCGGTGAGAGCTTCACGGTAACGAAACCTGCCGTATTGTCTGAGGACCCGGACGCGCCGCTTTTTGTGGAGATTAAGGACGGGGAACAGACGGCCTATGTTGCAATCGGCAAAGTAAAATTGACCTATGGCTGGACCTATGCAAAGGCGCAGTAACAACAGGAAAGGAAACGGAACATCACCCTGCTGATTTTACGGCAGGGTGAATGAATAAAATGCATTTATCTTAGAAAAGTCCTTGCTAGTTAAGGGCTTTTTTTGTATAATAGAGAATGGATTTCAATGTGTATTTTTCTGTGTTTTTACAGTTGATTTACAGTTAATGTGTCGATAGTTATGTTTCATAACTATCGATGCGGAAAGAATCGGGGGTAAGCAGAAGAATGAATAATAAAGGGTGGGAGAGCGCATGGCTTTCCTATGAACGTCCGCCCGCGGTGATTTCTGTTGAGGATTCTGTTCCGGGCGGGTGCAGAGCAGCGAAGGAAGAACTGGAAATGGGTTCCGGATATCTTCCGGCGGGAGCAGAGATTCACCTCAGCTTGTCGGAACAACTTCCGAAGGAGGGCTATCGGATTACGACAGATGGTGCGGCGCTTGACGTTGCAGGTGGTTCGCCAGCCGGTGTTTTGTATGGAGCATTTGCACTTCTTCGGATGGCGAGAACGGGAACTCTTAGAAACGGCAGCATAACCGGGAGCCCGAAAAATCCGCTTCGTATGCTGAATCATTGGGATAATATAGAGGGGGATATTGAACGCGGTTATTCCGGCGGTTCCTTCTTCTTCCGGGAGAATCAGGTACTTTGCGGAGAGCGGACAAGAATGTACGCAAGACTCTGTGCAAGCGTCGGCATTAACGGCGTTGTTCTTAACAACGTAAATGTGCGGAGAAAGGCGACGAACCTCATTACCGGGGAGTATTTGCCAAAGGTTCGTGAGATTGCGGACATTCTCTCGGAGTATGGAATAAAGACTTTTCTCAGTGTGAATTTTGCAGCGCCGATGGATCTCGGCGGTTTGTCGGTTTCGGACCCCCTGGACAAGGCGGTTGAGG
>DLOO01000009.1:32817-38707 GCA_002479645.1 Lachnoclostridium sp. UBA7482
GGAAGGACGGCCGGGACCGTTTACCTATGGAAGAACGCATGCGGACGGTGCAAATCTGTTGGCGCGCGTACTTATGCCGTACGGCGGTCTGGTTATCTGGCGATGCTTTGTATATAACTGTACGCAGGACTGGCGGGATACGAAAACCGATCGTGCGAGAGCAGGGNNATGACCATTTCTCGCCGCTTGACGGACAGTTCCTGCCGAATGTGATCTTGCAGATAAAAAACGGACCGATGGATTTCCAGGTGCGCGAACCGGTTTCGCCGCTTTTCGGCGGTCTTGTGAAGACCAATCAGATGCTTGAGGTTCAGGCAGCACAGGAATATACCGGACAGCAGCGTCATGTGTGCTATCTGATTCCGATGTGGAAGGAGATCCTTGCGTTTCGGACGTATGTGACAGACGATAAGGACACTGTGGCGGATATTGTCAGCGGACGCACGTTCGGACAGCAGAATTGCGGAATCTGTGCTGTGGCTAACACAGGAGATGATCCGAACTGGACAGGACACGATTTTGCGGCTGCAAACTGGTACGGCTTCGGCCGACTGTGCTTTGATACCGATTTGACGGCAGAGGTAATTGCGCGGGAATGGATTCAGCTTACCTTCGGACGCGACGCCGGGGTAAATGCGGCAATCGAGAGGATTCTGATGGGCTCATGGAGAGCGTATGAGAATTATACTTCACCGCTTGGTATCGGCTGGATGGTAAATCCGAATCATCACTACGGGCCGAATGTGGAGGGCTATGAATTTGACCGCTGGGGAACTTATCACCGCGCAAGCAGAAGTGCAATCGGTGTGGAGCGTTCCGCACAGGGAACCGGATATGCGGGACTGTATCGGGAACCCAATGCCTCGATGTATGAAACGGTTGAAACGACGCCGGAGGAGCTGCTTCTTTTCTTCCATCGCATTCGTTACGACTATCGCCTGAAGGATGGAAGAACGCTTTTGCAGTACATCTACGATACGCATTTTGAGGGCGTTGAGCAGGTGGAACAAATGCTTGCCGACTGGAGGACATGCGAAGGCTCGGTCGATGAAAAGCGCTTTGCACGCGTGCAGGCAAGGCTTGCGGAACAGTTAGAAAGCGCAAAGGAATGGCGCGATCGCATCAATACCTATTTTTACAGGATGACAGAGATTCCGGATGAAAAGGGCAGAAAGATATTTGAATAAAACGGATAAAGCAGGAGGACAAAACGATGGATATGACACTACGTTGGTACGGAAAGGATATGGACAGTGTAACTCTGGAGCAGATTCGCCAGATTCCGGGTGTGACCGGTGTAATCAGCTCCCTGCATAAGGTTCCTGCCGGTGTGGCATGGACGTATGAGCAGGTAAAAGAGCTGAAAGAAGAGGTTGAGGCCGCAGGGCTGAAGCTTATGGGTATTGAGAGTATCAATGTGCACGAGGACATTAAGCTCGGCGCAGACACAAGAGATATGTATATCGAAAATTACTGTAAGTCTCTTGAAGCTGTCGGTCAGAATGATATTCACATGGTTTGCTACAATTTCATGCCGATTTTCGACTGGACAAGAACGGATTTGGCGCAGCCGCAGGCAGACGGTTCCAATGCGCTTGCATACGATTCCGGCCTGATTGACGGTATTGATCCAAACGATATGTTCCGGCGTATGGAGGAGGCCAGCGGCGGATTTATCCTTCCCGGCTGGGAGCCTGAGCGTAAGGATGAGATTAAGGAGCTTTTTGAGAAGTATCAGGGCGTTACGTCAGAGGATTTGATGAATAACTTCAAGTATTTCCTTGACGGCATCATGCCGACCTGTGAAAAGTATCAGATTAAGATGGCGGTTCATCCGGACGACCCGGCATGGCCTGTGTTCGGTCTTCCGAGAATCGTAACCAGTGAGGCGGCACTGGAGAAGATTGCTTCCCTGAACGACAGCATTTACAACGGATTTACGCTGTGTACCGGTTCCCTTGGTTCCAATCTGGAGAACAACCTTCCGCAGGTTATCCGTAACCCGAAGATTGCACCGAGGATTCACTTCGCACATTTGAGAAATATCAAGTTTGAGGCGCCCGGCGTATTCCACGAGAGCAGCCATTTGAGCAGCGACGGTAACTTCGATATGTATGAGATTACCAAGGCTTTGATTGATATGGGCTTCGACGGCATCATTCGTCCCGACCACGGACGTATGATCTGGGGCGAGCAGGCAAGACCCGGTTACGGACTTTATGACCGTGCGCTCGGCGTGGCTTACCTCAACGGTCTTTGGGAAGCAATCAACAAAAATCAGGGCAAATAAGAAAGGCGTACAGAGATGAAACTTGCAGATTTAACTAAGAAAAATGCCGACCTGTCCGTATGGCGGGAGAG
This sequence comes from Lachnoclostridium sp. UBA7482, assembly GCA_002479645.1. Lineage (GTDB taxonomy): Bacteria > Bacillota > Clostridia > Lachnospirales > Lachnospiraceae > ISDg. Next base: position 35,179 of record DLOO01000009.1, read on the forward strand.
GGGCTATCAGATTCCCACGTACGACCGCGAGGCTATGATTGCAAAGACCAAGGCAAATCCGACTTGGATTCACTTCGGTGCAGGCAATATCTTCCGTGCATTTCCGGCAGCCATCCTGGAGCAGATGCTCTGTGACGGCAGTGCAGACACCGGTGTAATCGTAGCCGAGGGCTTTGATTACGAAATCATTGACAAGGCTTATGCGCCCTACGATAACCTGAGCCTTCTGGTTGTGCTGAAGTCGGACGGCACCATCGACAAGAAGGTAGTCGGCAGCGTGGCAGAATCGCTTCGTGCGGATACCGCAAATGCCGACTGGAACAGATTGAAGGAGATTTTTGCAAATCCGTCCCTGCAGATGGTGACCTTTACGATTACCGAAAAGGGGTATTCCGTCGGTGGTTCGATGGCGGAGAGTGATATTAAGGAGCATGGTCTGAGCCCGGTACTGATTATGGGAAAGGTTACCGCGCTTCTTTATGAGCGTTTCCAAAATGGCGCCGCACCCATTACCGTATCCAGTATGGACAACTGTTCCCATAACGGCGATAAGGTAAAAGCAGCTGTTCTGACCTATGCGAAGGCATGGGTAGAGCAGGGACTGGTTCCGGCTGCATTTTATGAATATCTGACCGATAACGCCAAAGTGACCTACCCCTGGAGTATGATTGATAAGATTACCCCCAGACCGGACGATACGGTAAAGCAGATGCTTCTTGCCGACGGTTTTGAGGATACGGACCTGATTATTACCGGGCGCAATACCTATACGGCGCCGTTTGTCAATGCGGAGCAGACCGAATATCTCGTGATTGAGGAGGATTTCCCGAACGGACGTCCGGAACTCGAGAAGGGCGGCGTGCTTTATACTGACCGTGAGACGGTTGACAAGGTGGAGCGCATGAAGGTATGCACCTGCTTAAACCCGCTGCATACCGCACTTGCAATATACGGCTGTATGCTCGGCTACACCAAGATTTCCGAGGAAATGAAGGATGCGGAGCTGACCGGTCTGATTACCCGCATGGGTTACGAAGAAGCGATGCCGGTTGTGGTAAATCCGGGCGTGTTAAAGCCGGAGGAATTTATCGATGCGGTTCTTACCAAGCGTCTGCCGAATCCGTTTATGCCGGATGCGCCGCAGAGAATTGCAACCGATACCTCACAGAAGCTGCCGATTCGTTTCGGTGAGACCTTGAAGGCTTATGTTGCGGGAAACATGCCGCTTGATAAGCTGACGATGCTTCCGCTTGTGCTGGCAGGCTATGCGAGATACCTGAGCGGCCTTGACGATACCCATGCGGGTAATCAGACCGNNTTGCAGAGCTGAAGGAAATCGTTGCCGGTTATACCTTGAACGGCGGAAATGATTACAGCAGGCTTCGCGCACTGTACAGTCGCAAGGACATCTTCGCGGTTGACCTTTATGAAATCGGGCTTGGCGGGAAGGTTGAGGCTATGGTTGCCGAGCTTTATGACGGTGTGGGAGCGATCCGCAGGACATTGAAAAAGTATGTAACGAAATAAAAAGGAGAATACTGATGGTACAGTACAAAAACCCGATTTTACCCGGATTTCATCCGGACCCTTCGATTATGCGTGTAGGCGATACCTTTTATCTTGTGAATTCCACATTTGCCTATTTTCCCGGTGTTCCGATTTACAAAAGTAAGGATCTTGTAAACTGGACCCAGATTGGCAACGTTCTTGACCGTGAGGACAATTTGCCTCTTGAGGGAGCAAGACACAGCGGCGGTATCTATGCGCCGACCATCCGTTATCATGCAGGCACCTACTACATGATTACCACGAACATCGAGCACGGCGGTAATTTTGTAGTGACGGCAGATAAGCCGGAGGGACCCTGGAGTGAGCCGCACTGCCTTGCAGAGGCTTACGGCATCGATCCCAGCCTGTTCTTCGACGATGACGGCAAATGCTATTACTGCGGCACGAAGGCAGATCCCAATGAGAGATACTACGGTGACAATGTGATCTATATCCGCGAGCTTGATCTCAATACCTTCACGCTTGTAGGACCGGAAGCCGTCGCTTGGAAGGGCGCTCTTCGTGAGGCGGTATGGCCGGAAGGACCCCACATCTATAAGAGAAACGGATATTATTATGTTATGAATGCGGAGGGCGGCACCAGTGTGGATCATGCGGTTGTCGTTGCCCGCAGTAAGAACATCTTCGGACCTTACGAAGGCTATCGCTCGAACCCGGTTATGACACATCGTCATATGGGCGCAGCCTGCCCCGTAAGCGCAGTCGGACATGCAGACCTTGTTGACGACCAGAACGGAAATTGGTATGCCGTTATGCTCGGTATGCGTCAGATAGAAGGCTGCTCCAACCTGGGACGCGAAACCTTCCTTGCAAGAGTGACATGGGAAAATGACTGGCCGGTATTTAACCCCGGCGAAGGCCGTCTGCTGGAAACCGGAACCCTGCCGCTTGAGGAGTGCAGGGAATTCGGCCCCGCAACCTCCTATCATTTTTACGAGAATAAGCTTCCTTATGAGATGCTGATGCTTCGGAATCCGGAGCCGGATATGTACTCCCTGTCGGAGCGTTACGGCTGGATTCGTCTGGCAGTTGCCAAGAACAGCATTCACGAGCAGAAAAGCTGCTCCTATATCGGCGTACGTCAGTGCTCTATGGATTTCACAGCTGAGACGATGCTTGCGTTTGCACCGGAAATGGGAGAAGAGGCGGGTATCGTGCTTTTGCAGAGCAATGAAGCAAATCTTCGTCTTGTGTATACCCGCACCGGTGACGGCACGGAAATTCGCGTGATTTGCTGCGAGCAGGGAATGGACAAGGTGGTATGCTCCATGCCGGCAAAGGCAGAGCGTATTAAGCTGCGTATCTGCGAGCATGGGCAGGAGATTCGCTGCTTCGTCGCTTTTAACGAGCAGGGCGAACAGGAGCTTCCCTGCAAGATTGCGGCACACTTCCTCAGTACCGAACGGGCAGGCGGTTTCGTTGGAAATACGATCGGTATGTACGCCTCCGGCAACGGCAGCGACCGCGGAGGTAAGGCTTATTTTGCTTGGTTTTCTGTTCAGTGATTTCCGCTTAGCGGAAATTCACTGAACCAGAAAACCAAGCAGAGTAATTCACGATACGAGCAGCTCTGCTGCGAGTACGTGAATTACCAATAAGGAGCCACAGTAGCGAGTATGTGCATTTCCCATACAATTCCGCCTCGCGGAAAATCACTGAACCAGAAAACCAAGCANNAAGGGAGCATTTTATGAACCATACGTATCTTCTCATCGCCCTGGCAGTTGTTGTCGGTTTGGTGATTCTTATCATTGTCAACCGAAGAAGAGAGCGGAAGCAGCTGCTTTCCCAAATCCGTGCGCAGTGGGGAAAACCGGGCGCGGAGGATTTGCAGGCAGACCGTTTTCGGACGATTTCCGCGTACCTGAAATCATTGCCGGAACGCGAATCGGATATCGATGATATTACATGGAATGACCTCGATATGTGGCGGATTTATCGTGAACTCAATACAACAAAG
>DLOO01000009.1:38750-49301 GCA_002479645.1 Lachnoclostridium sp. UBA7482
CGCTTGCCGAGCTTGCGGAGCGGGTTCGATTTTTGACAAAGCATCCGCAGTACAGGGAAGAATTGTCGATGGCATTTGCGCAGATGGGCAAGTTGCGGGCAATCAGTCTGTACGAATATCTTTCCCGAATCGGGGACGTCCGACCGGAGAACAATCTCCGGCATGTCGCGGGACTTGCGGCTTACGCCGTGGGACTTATCTGCTGCCTGACCGGAAATGCGTACTTTGGCATCGTACTTTTCCTTGCCGTTTCGCTGTACCAGATTGTAACCTACTATCAGCGAAAGGGACAGATTGAGCCGTATTTGCTTGTGTTTTCTTATCTGTTCCGCTGGCTTGCCGCCGTCGATAACATCCGTGCCTGTGAAGCCGCAAAGCAGCCGGTGCTTCAGCCGGACGCCGGGCAGATGGCCGAGGCGTCCAAAACCTTCCGAAGCTTTCTGCGCGGTTCATGGCTGCTTGCCAGCCCGTCGCCGACCGGAAGCATTACGGATATGATAATGGATTATGTCCGTATGCTGTTTCATGTGGATCTGATGAAATTCAATTCCATGTACCGTTTCTTTATGGGACATCAGGGGGAGCTAAATACGCTGTTTGCAGTAAGCGGACGTCTGGACGCGGCGATTGCCGTTGCATCATACCGTCAGTACAAAAAGACCTGGTGCGAGCCGGAGCTGATGGAAAACGGAGACCTCCGCGTGATTACCGGAAATATGTATCATCCGCTGATTTCCGAGCCGGTGAAAAATTCGATACAGACGAATCGGCCGATTCTTCTGACGGGCTCCAATGCGTCCGGTAAATCCACGTTTCTTAAAATGATTGCGGTAAATGCATTGCTTGCCCAGACGATTGCGACCGTATGTGCCGACAGCTATAAAAGCCGTTACTGGCACATTATGTCGTCCATGGCGCTGCGGGACGATTTGGAGCTCGGAGAGAGCTACTACATCGTGGAAATCAAGTCCTTAAAGCGTATCCTGGATGCGACGGACGGGCAGGTTCCGGTACTTTGCTTTGTGGACGAGGTGCTTCGCGGAACCAATACCGCCGAAAGAATTGCGGCGTCGTCCCGTATTTTACGGGATATGGCAAAGCGGCAGGCGCTTACCTTTGCCGCCACGCATGATCTGGAGCTTACGGATATTCTGGCGGATTTCTATGAAAATTATCATTTCAGCGAACAGATTGCAGGGCAGGATGTTGTATTTGACTATCTGCTTCAGAAGGGCAAAGCAACCTCGCGAAACGCGATTCGCCTGCTGCAGATGCTCGGTTATCCCGAGGAGATTATCGGGGAAGCGGAGCGTATGGTAGAAAAATTCCTGACGACGGGCAGCTGGTGATAGGGAGAAGCTATGAAGGTAACGATATTTACCGACGGCGCGGCAAGGGGAAATCCCGATGGACCGGGCGGTTACGGAACAATTTTACAATTCATCGATTCCAAGGGAACGCTGCATGAGCGCGAATTTTCCGGAGGATTTGTACGTACGACAAATAACCGGATGGAACTTTTGGCGGCGATCGTCGGTCTTGAGGCGTTAACGAAGGCGTGCGACGTGACGATTTATTCGGATTCCCAGTATCTGGTGCACGCATTTACCGAGCACTGGATCGACGGCTGGTTGAAAAAAGGCTGGAAAAACAGCAAGAAGGAGCCGGTAAAGAACAAAGACCTGTGGATACGGCTGCTGGCGGCAATGAAGCCCCACAACGTGACCTACCGCTGGGTGAAGGGACATGACGGGCATCCGGAAAATGAGCGCTGTGATACGCTTGCGACGACGGCCGCAGATGGTGAAAATCTGCTGATTGACACCGGACTTACCCGGGGAGATGGGGACGAAGGCTGCAATGGATAGCAGCCGCTTGATTTGGAATAAAGAAATTTGAGGAAACAGAGGATGATTGCGCAGGAACAAATGAAAAAATTATCGCCGATGATGCAGCATTATCTCGAAACGAAGGAAAAGCACCCGGGATGTATTCTTTTTTACCGTCTCGGAGACTTTTACGAGATGTTTTTTGAGGATGCACAGATGGTATCGAAGGAGCTTGAACTGACGCTTACCAGTAAAAGCTGCGGTCTTGACGAGCGCGCGCCGATGTGCGGAGTGCCTTATCATGCGGTGGATACCTACCTGTCCCGCCTTGTTGAAAAAGGCTACCGTGTGGCAATCTGCGAACAGGTAGAGGACCCGAAGCTTGCGAAGGGAATCGTAAAGCGTGAGGTGACGAGAATCGTGACGCCCGGTACCAAGACGGCGGAGCAGAGTCTCGAGGACGCAAAGAATAATTTCCTGATGGGTATCATCTGGATTGATGAGAAATTCGGCATTTCCACGGTGGACGTATCTACCGGAGATTATTTTGTGACGGAAGTGGATAGTGTCCGCAAGGTAATGGACGAGATTACAAAGTTTGCGCCGGTCGAAATCGTATGCAACCCTGCACTGTTTATGTCCGAACTCGATATGGAGGATCTGAAGAACCGCCTCGGAATCACGGTTACACCGCTTGATGACTGGTATTTTGAAACCAACAACTGCGAACGCATCCTGCTGGCGCATTTTCATGTGAAATCGCTGTTTGGGATCGGTATCAGCGAAATGGGAACCGGCGTCAATGCCGCAGGAACGGTATTGCAGTATCTGTATGAGACGCAGAAGATATCCCTTTCGCATATTACGGCGATTCATCCGTATTCGTCAGGCAAATACATGGTACTCGACAGTGCGACCAGAAGAAACCTCGAGCTGTGCGAGACGCTTCGCGAAAAGCAGAAGAGAGGATCGCTTTTGTGGGTGCTTGATAAGACCAGGACGGCCATGGGCGCGCGTCTGCTGCGTCTGTACATCGAACAGCCGCTTCTTCGGAAAAAAGAGATTGTTGAGCGTCAGGAGGCAATTGAGATACTCAACAGCAGTCTGATGGGCAGAGAAGAGCTCAGAGAGTATTTGAATGCGATTTACGACCTGGAGCGATTAGTTTGCCGTGTCAGCTATCAAAATGCAAATCCGCGCGATATGATTGCATTTCAAAGCTCGATTGCGATGGTGGCGCCGATAAAAAACGTATTGAAGGATTTTGCAGCAAGCAGTCTTTTGCGAGAGCAGGAGAGCAGGCTCGATCCGCTCGAGGATTTGTGCTCGTTAATTCTTGCGGCTGTGGAACCCNNCGATCAGTGTGAAGGAAGGCGGAATTATTCGTACCGGCTATTCCGAAGAGGTCGACCGGCTGCGTGCGGCGAAGACCGACGGAAAACAGTGGCTTGCGGATCTTGAAGCAAGAGAACGCGATGCGACCGGAATTAAGAATTTGAAAATTAAATTCAACCGTGTGTTCGGATACTATTTTGAGGTCACCAATTCCTTTAAGGAAATGGTTCCGGAGCATTGGATTCGTAAGCAGACGCTTGTGAACGCGGAGCGTTTTACCACGCCGGAGCTGAAGGAGCTTGAGGATACGATTCTCGGTGCGGAGGATCGCCTGTTTGCGCTCGAATACCAGCTCTTTCATGAGGTTCGTGACCGTGTTGCTGCGGAGGTGACGCGCATCCAGCGTACCGCAAAGGCCATTGCGGTAATTGATGTTCTGGCGTCTCTTGCGTACGTTGCGGAGCACAACCGCTATGTTCGTCCCGAAATCAGCGACAAGGGCGGTATTCACATTGCTGACGGTCGGCATCCGGTTGTTGAAAAGATGATTTCCGGGGATCTTTTTGTGGCAAACGATACGCATCTGGATAATGGGGAGCAGCGAATCGGCATCATTACCGGACCGAACATGGCAGGGAAATCCACCTATATGCGTCAGACGGCACTGATTGTTCTGATGGCGCAGATTGGTTCGTTTGTACCCGCGAGAGAGGCGCAAATCGGGCTTACAGACCGTATCTTTACAAGAGTCGGTGCAAGCGACGACCTTGCCAGCGGACAGAGTACCTTTATGGTGGAGATGAATGAGGTTGCCAACATCCTTCGCAATGCGACGAAGAACAGCCTGTTGATTCTGGACGAAATCGGGCGGGGAACCAGTACCTTTGACGGTCTGGCAATCGCTTGGGCGGTTATCGAACATGTTGCCAATACTAAGCTGATTGGAGCGAAGACGCTGTTTGCGACGCATTATCATGAACTTACGGAGCTTGAAGGAAAGCTTGCCGGTGTGAAGAACTATTGCATTGCGGTAAAGGAGCAGGGGGACGATATCGTTTTTTTGCGAAAAATCATTCGCGGTGGTGCGGATAAGAGCTACGGTATTCAGGTGGCAAGACTGGCGGGAGTTCCGGAACCGGTGCTTGCCAGAGCGAAGGAAATCGTTGCGGCGCTCGTCGGCAATGACCTTGCCGGTAAGGCCCGGCAAATCGCCGGACAGACGAGGGAAGACGCCCAAAAAGCAGGAAAGCCCGCGGCAAGGCAGGAGCAGATTCAGGGACAAATCAGTTTGTTTGACACATTCTCTGCGGATGCGGAAGGCGCGGAGCACCCGGTGATTACGAAGCTCCGGAATTGTTCCGTAACAACCATGACGCCGATGGAAGCAATGAATTTTCTCTATCAGCTGCAGCAGGAACTCTAAAATATCCTGTTATTTCCACTTTTCTTTTGACGGATTCTGTGGTATTCTGTTGATGTACCAAAGAAAATATCGAAATACGAAAGAATTCGTAACGTACGAAAGGATTTTAAGCACAAAGGATTCATGAAGTGCCGAAGATAAATCGTTAGAAGATACCGCAGATTTTGATCTACAAAAGAGAAAAATCATGATTCAGAAACACCTTACAGCGATGTAAGGTGTTTCTTTGTTGCATAAGAAATTCCTTTGAATTTCTTATGCAACAAAGAAGCCTCGCTATGGAATACATATATAATTGTATTGTATTTGAGTAAGAAACTATGTGTATACCGCATTGCAGGAACGCTGCTTTTGTTCTATACTGAAAATAGAGGCTTTCTCGGCATTCGGGAAGCAGTAGGTCGGTATCGTATATTACGATACAACAGTAGAACATATTGATACAAATGTAGAATAATAAATGGAGGAAGTGTTTTATGAACAAAGTGTACAAATCACATCTTGGTCCTGCAACCGTTGCAGTGGATCTCGGAGACGGAAGCGAGCGCGGAGAATATGTCAATCAGGATTATATCCTGGAACGCCTTGGTCGCCCGCACCGCGCAATCAATTTAATGTATTGTTATTATCCGCTCGATCAGGGCTGGCCGGGACGTGCCAGCGTTGTTCATGCACATGACGATTTGAGCGGCGCATGGGATTATCCTTATGACGATTATTTCCCTTACGGTGGCGGTCTTGAGGGGAACCTGGAAGGCGAACCCTTTACCTGTATGCGTGATGTAAGACGTCACGGGCAGGACGTCTGCCTGACCCTGACCATTGATCCATTTGTAGACGAGGCGCGTCTGACCGCTATTGCAAAGGATATGGCAAACTTCGGCCGTGTTACCATGCGAATCAATCACGAAGCAACCGGAAGCTGGTTTTCTTTTAATAAGCGCGCATCCTATGAAGAGGTTGCGGCATTTTTCGTAAAATGCTGTGAGGTGATGCACAGGGAAGCGCCGAATGTACAGGTGGTTCTTTGTCTGGACGGCTGCAAGAGCCTTGACGAAGAGAAGATGGTAATGGAGGAGATTTTTACCGAGGCTGCGAAGGCTGCGGACATCGTGTCGGTTGACCGTTATCTTGCACTTCATTGGGGCTGGCCGGTTGACGTAGCGCTTCCGGGCGGAAATTCCTTCGGACGCAGTAAGGTTGAGGAGATTTATCAGCTTGCGAAGAAGTCCTACCATCGCTATATCGCCATGAATAACGGCGTGATTAAGCCGATGGTTATGTCCGAGCTGAATGCGGACGGGGATGTAACCGGACCTTATGAGCAGGCTGATATGTTTAAGGAATTCTGCGATATGCTGAAGGGGGATAAGGAGCATTGGCTGGACGGATTTACGACCTATCAGTTCCGTGACAAGGGACGCCTTGGTCTGGAAATTGAGAATCCGAACAACCCGGATGTAGGGATTGAGCAGCCGCTTCTGAAAACCTATAAGGAAATCATTGCCGACCCGTTCTTTTCCCCTTCTCAGGAGCAGGGCGAGGAGGTTTCTTTCCCCGCAACGCTTCGCTGGGGTAGTGCAGAGGATTCCGACGGATTGATGATGCCGATGGAATTCGAGGCAAATCCGGTATTTCTGGAAGCGTACTTTGATGACGAGCTTATCGAAGAAAACCTGATGCTCTGCATCAATAACCGTTGGTTTTACAAAGCCCCCGGTGTAACCTGCGTGGATATGTCCGGCGCATTCTTTGAAAAACCGCTTACCGGTCCCGCCGATATGACGCTGACAATTTATGCGCCTCCGGCAACCGGCGAAAATGACCCGGGGCAGGGTGACGATTGGCAGATGAATTATTATCGCACGCTCAATAAGGCGCCCCGAATCCGTGTCGGATACAAGCCGGTTCTGTAATTGCAGGCAGATAATCCCCCGGTTTTTGCCTCCGAAAATGAATTCTTCATTTGTAGAAAAAAATATGATGATTTCTCTCTCTGTAGAATGAACGGAGAGAGAAATTTTTTATGGGGAATAAATTAGAAAACGAATAAGAGAATAATACATGAAAAATACGATTATATAAGAGAATTATACTATTTTTGCGTAATTTATGCCATGAAATGGTCTTTCACATGAAAAATCAAGCAGAAATGGATAAAATTGCTCAAAAACCGGATTCATTTATTAGTAAATAAGTACAAAAAACGATTGCCTATTTGCTTTTTTTGTGATACTATATTAAAAAGAGTATGGTGCTATTTCCATGAGTTTGCAGAAGAAAAACGGATTATGGTTCTGATTTGAGACTACCATACGATTTTTATCAGTGAGGAGGAGAAGAGGAATGAAGAGCTTCTTTGCCTTGGATGGTCCGTTGCTTCGTTGTTTTGACAGGCTGGGGAAATTGATACTTGCCTCCGTGCTATGGCTGCTTGTTTCATTACCTGTATTCACCATGGGATTGGCTTCAACGGCTTTGTATTACTCCGTAATGAAGTCCGTTCGCAATGATCGGGATTATGTTATGAAGCAGTTTTATGATGCGCTTCGGAGGGAATGGAAACAGGGGCTCTTCATGGGGTGCCTGTACTTGCTTGCGTTTGCTCTCCTTTTATTTGATGCGATTGCATGGAGACAGGAGCACAGCGGACGCGGACTTTTTCTTTTCTTACTATGCGCCGCGGCAATCGCGTTTTTGATGATTTCCGCAGTTTACGTATTTTCTATGATATCCCGCTTTGAGATGCCGACAAAGGATTTGATTCGTATCGCCTTATTTCTGGAGTTTCGGTATTTACCGTCCTCCGTGGGAATCGGTATGATTTTGGCAGGCTCTCTGTGGCTGATTTCTTTATCTTATTATACGGTACTGTTTGTGCCCGGTACCGCGTGTTATTTGATTTCGTCTCTGACGGAACGTATATACCAATCGGTTGTGCCTAAGCCTGAAGCAGGGCGGGAACAGTGGTACGACAAAAAAATCAAGGAGGAAAGCGATGCAAATCAAGAAACTGGTTAAAAAAGGAATCGTGATGATTTTGGTTCTTTCTATGATGTTGGAAACAGCTTCCATGTGCTTTGCGGAGGGAGAAGAGGACGCTGCAGGTGCTCCTGCTGCAACGGAAACTCCGGAAGATGCTGAGGACGTGACGACACCGGAAGACGGCGCAGACGGTGAGCAGGAAGATGCGGACGCACCGGACGGCGAGGGAGCTGAGAACGGCAATCAGGAAGACGCCGAGAACCCGGAGGGCAGTGAGGAAGGAGAGGATACTCCGAAGCCTGACGATAAGCCTACTGCTGTAGAAGATATGACAAGGGAGATGTACAAGGAGATTCTCGGAACCTTCAACATTGACGACAGTGTACTTACCTATAAAGAGTACATCGAAAAGTTCCCTGATAAGGCAACGGCTTCCGTAATTGAAATTGCCGGCAAGGATTACTACAAGGATGCAACCGACATGAACGTTGCGGTTAAGAACAACAGCGAGTACGCAGCAGTGATTGAAGCGCTTGCCAAGGCCGGTCTTACCGAGTCCCTTCTTACGGAAGAAGAGGGATTTGTATCCTGGAAATTCAAGGCGGAGCAGAGCGGTTATTACTATATCAATATTGCATACTATCCGGTACCCGGAAAGAACGCCGATATTGAAAGAGCATTTTTCCTGGATGGAAAGCTTCCTTATGCAGAAATGACGGACATCAAGTTCTCCCGTATTTGGGTAAATGCGGTAAACTACGATCCCGGCAAGAAAGCATGGGAATGGAATTCCGATAATCAGGGAAATCAGTTGAAGCCTTCCCAGAAGGAAGCTCCCAACTGGATGAGCTCTTATCTGTATGACGGCAACGGTTACATATCCAACGCGCTTCCTGTTTATATAGAAGCAGGAGAGCATGTGCTTACCATGGTATCTATTAAGGAGCCGATGCTTGTTTACAATATTAAGATGAACTACCTCGGCGCGACCATCGGCTATGAGGAATACAAGGCAAAGCATGATGCAGAGGGAGCAAAGCAGGTTGCAAATCAGCTGATTACCATTCAGGCGGAGCAGGCAGTGAGAAAGTCTTCTCAGATGCTCTACCCGCAGCAGGATCAGTCTTCCCCGGCAATCGAGCCTTACAGCGCAAGGTACCTTTTGAACAACACCATCGGCGGCAACTCATGGAGACTTGTCGGTCAGTGGATTGAATGGGATTTTGAAGTACCGGAGGACGGTTACTACAATCTGGCTCTTACGGTAAGACAGAACTTCAGCAAAGGTATTTATGTATCCCGTAAGATTTCCATCGATGGGGAAGTACCTTTCGATGAATTGAGCGCATACGGTTTTAAGTATGAGTCGAACTGGCGTCAGGAAGTTCTTGGTAACAAGAGCGGCGCCTACGATATTTACATGACGGCGGGAACCCATACCCTTCGTATGGAAGTTGTACTTGGTGAGTTCTCCTCCATCGTATCGGATGTTCAGCTTGCTGTTACCAAGTTAAATGCAATCTATCGGGAGATTCTCTGTATTACCGGTCCCAGCCCGGACAGCTGGAAGGATTATCAGATTAAGGCAAATATCCCGGGACTTGAGGATGAGTGCAGAGAAGTCAGAGATCTCTTAAATGATATTATCAAGCGTCTTCGTAAACTGGTTGGTACCGGCAGTGATAAGGAAACGGTACTGATTACTATGCGCGACCAGCTGGACGACATTATCGACGACGTAGAATATGTTGTAAAGATTGTTTCCACATTCCGTACCAACATTCGTGCGTGCGGTACCTGGATTACTCAGGTTATTGACCAGCCTCTCGCGCTGGATTCCATCTATGTGGTATCGGATACCAAGCAGATGCCGAAGATGAAGGACTCCTGGTGGAGAAAGCTCCTTCACGAATTAAAGAGATTGTTCTATTCCTTTGTCATTGACTACAATATGATCGGCGACGTTTCCGACGGCGGCAACCAGACGGTTATCACTCTTTGGGTTGGTACCGGCCGTGACCAGGCAAACGTAATCAAGTCGATGATTGATGAGAGCTTCTCAACAAAATCCTATAAAGATAAGAAGGGGAATGACTATTACGTCGGCGTTAACGTCATGCTCGTTGATATGGGTACCCTGCTTCAGGCTACGCTGGCAGGTTCCGGTCCGGACGTTGCAATTCAGGTTGGCAACGACCTTCCGATGAATTACGGTCTGCGTCATGCCGCAGCCGACCTTTCTCAGTTCGAGGACTGCGAGCAGATTATTGCAGAGCGTTTCCGTCCGAGCGCGATGGAAGCATTCCGATTTACACACGATGGTAAAACTGCGGTTTACGGCTTGCCGGAGACGCAGACCTTCGCAATGATGTTCTATCGTAAGGACATTTTGAAGGAAGTCGGTTTGGAACTTCCGAAGACATGGGATGAGATGAAGGTTGTTCTTACCGTACTCAGCCAGAACAATATGGATCTTGGTATGATGCCGACCGAATCCAACTTCGCGATGATTCTTTACCAGAACGGCGGAACCTACTATACGGAGGATGGTTCCAAGTCCATGCTTGACTCCGAAGAGTCCGTAGCGGCATTCCGTAAGTTTACCGAGTTCTATACCGATTTCAAGATGGATACGGTTACTTCCGTTGAAGAGCGTTTCCGTACCGGTGAAGCTCCGATTATTATTACGGATTATACGTATTACAATACCTTGCAGGTATCTGCTCCTGATATTCAGGGTCTGTGGGGTATGGCTACCGTTCCGGGTGAAGTTAAGATTGACGAAAACGGAAACGAGTACATTGACAATACCGTAGCAATGGAACCATCCTCCGTATAGTANNNGGGAATTCCTGAAGTGGTGGACGAGTACGGAAACCCAGTACATGTTCAGCAGCGAGATGGAATCCCTGATGGGTGCATCCGCACGAGTTGCTACTGCAAATATCGAAGCGTTTGACCTGATTCCCTGGCCGAATG
>DLOO01000009.1:49371-49519 GCA_002479645.1 Lachnoclostridium sp. UBA7482
TGTAAACAACGCATTTTACGCTGTAACAACGAAGCCCGACTCTGCAACCCCGAGAGAAGAGCTGATGGATCGAGTAATCTTTATCAATGACGAGATTGCATACAAGAGAAAAGAATTTAAGCTTGATTAGGAAGGAGGAAGAGTACTT
>DLOO01000009.1:49641-49889 GCA_002479645.1 Lachnoclostridium sp. UBA7482
GTGTTGAGTTTCACCTACTTCAATATGTTGGAGGCGCCGCAGTTTGTCGGCTGGGATAACTACATTAAATTGTTCCTTCAGGATGACATTTTCCTGATTGCGCTTAAGAACACCTTGCTGNNGACCTGATTCCCTGGCCGAATGATATTGCAGAGGTATTGAAAGAGCAGTTTGGTCATGTAAAAGGCATCCGTCAGGTACCCGGCGGTTACTTTACCTGGCGTAATGTAAACAACGCATTTTACGCT
>DLOO01000009.1:49994-50127 GCA_002479645.1 Lachnoclostridium sp. UBA7482
CTTTGGATAATTTGGAAAAGGCGAAAAGCGAATGGACTCTGAAGAAGAGAATTTATCGTGCCAGATATTCTTATGTTATGATTGCACCGTACTTTATCTTCTTCCTGTTGTTCACGATTTTACCGGTTTTGAC
>DLOO01000009.1:50350-50477 GCA_002479645.1 Lachnoclostridium sp. UBA7482
TCACCGGTCAGGCATACATGGTATGGAGCCTGATTCTCAGCTCCGACCGTTACGGGTATTTGAACGGTTTCCTGATTCGATGGGGGATTATTGACAATCCGATTCTCTGGTTCCAGACAGAAGCGTA
>DLOO01000009.1:50608-50887 GCA_002479645.1 Lachnoclostridium sp. UBA7482
TATGTAACGCTCCCTGCCATGAAGCCTCAGCTCATGTTCGGCGCCGTAATGCAGATTACAAACTCCTTTGCAGTTTCCGACGTGTCGATTCAGCTTGCCGGTAACCCGAGTATTAACTATNNTCTGGTTCCAGACAGAAGCGTATGTTCTTCCCTGTCTGATTATCGTACAGCTGTGGTTGAGTCTTGGTACCGGCTTCCTTTCCTTCATCGCCGGTCTTCAGACCGTAGACAAGTCGCTTTACGAAGCAGCTGCAATGGACGGCGTAAAGAACCGCTG
>DLOO01000009.1:50979-51345 GCA_002479645.1 Lachnoclostridium sp. UBA7482
CGGTAACCCGAGTATTAACTATGCGGGCGCTACGATTGTAACCCACCTTCTTGACTATGGTAACGTGCGTTTTGAAATGGGTTATGCATCTGCAATTGCAACCGTATTGTTCTTGTTGATGGTTGTATCCAACAAGTTAGTACAGAGATTACTGAGAAGGGTAGGTGAATAATCATGGCAAAGACAAAAGATTCGGTTAAGCCGAAGAGAAGATTATTTCACCGTGAAAAACAGCTGAACCGTTCAGCCGCCGGCAATACCCTGATTTTCGCATTCATGATTTTCTGCGGTGTGTTTATGGCGCTTCCGCTTGTAATGGTAATCAACAATGCATTGAAGCCTCTGGATGAAATTTTCCAGTATCCG
>DLOO01000009.1:51393-61669 GCA_002479645.1 Lachnoclostridium sp. UBA7482
GATACCTGGGTTCCGTTCTCCAGATATATTGCAAATACCATTATTATTACCGGGTTTGGTACATTCGGACACGTATTGATTGCTTCCTTGGCAGCTTATCCGCTTGCAAAGCACAATTTCCCCGGAAAGGAAATCCTGTTCAAGCTGGTAGTATTGTCCCTGATGTTCTCCTGGACGGTAACGCAGATTCCGATTTACATGATTGTATCGTTTATCGGACTGAATAACACTTACTGGGCTTTGATTTTACAAGCTTGGCAGTATGGTCTCGGTCTTTACCTCATGAAGCAGTTCATGGAACAGCTTCCGAATTCCCTTATGGAATCCGCGAGACTGGACGGCGCCGGAGAGTTCCGTGTATTTTGGAACATCGTAATGCCGAACGTAAAGCCGGCATGGTTGACGCTGGCAATTTTCCAGTTCCAGTCGATGTGGGGCAATACCGGTTCCGTATATCTTCGTAGTGAGCAGTTAAAGCCGATGCAGTTTGCATTGCTTCAGATTCAGGGTGGCGGCGCAGCCAGAGCCGGTGCGGCACAGGCTGTAACCTTTATCTTGGCGGCCGTACCGGTCATTTTCTTCCTGATTTGCCAGAGCAACATTTTGGAAACCATGACCTCGTCCGGTATGAAGGATTGATAAGGAGGAGAGAAGTATATGAATAAGAAAAACATCATTCAAAAAATGACCCTCCTCGTGTTAACCGTTGTAATGGTTTTCACGTCCGTATGTTATGCGGACGACGTACCGTATGTTACATACACCTACAATTACTGGGAGGATGTTGTTTATACGCCTGCGGCATATATTCCGGACGGTAAAATTGACGGAACGACAATTCTTGATGACAAGGGAGAGGCTATCGGTACATTTTCCAGTCCTTCGGACGTCTATCTTGCATCGGACGGGAATTTGTACATTGCAGACTCCGGCAACAACCGAATTGTAGTTCTTGATAAGGAATATAAGTTTGTACGCATGATTGACGGCTTCAAGGATAAGAGCGGGAAATGGAGCGAATTAAAGGGACCGAATGGAATATGCCATTCCGATGATCCGAACGGTCATATTTATATCGCGGATACCGGTAACAACCGTGTGGTTATTCTTGATTCCGCTTTGAACCTTGTTCGTATTGTGGAGAATCCGCAGAGAGAGGACAATGTTCTGGAAGATGATTTCGTATTTGCACCTACCAAGGTGGCAGTTGATTATGCAGAGCGTCTGTATGTAATTGCGAAGAACACGGAGGAAGGTATTATGATTTTCAATACCGACTATGAGTTCGAAGCATTCTACGGAGCCATCCCGGTTAATATCACTACCTGGGACCGTATCTGGAGTAAGCTATCCACCAAGGCACAGCGTGCGAAATCCCGTTTGAACATCTCTACCGAGTATAACGGTATGGATGTGGACCCTCAGGGCTTCATTTATGCATCTTACCTTGATGAGAACGGTCTTCAGGCAGTCATGAGGCTGAACCCGAAGGGGAACGACGTTATTAAGAAGGGTTACAACGGCAACATCGGCGGTGATATTGATATCGTTGAAACCAATTCCTACAGCGGTAAATCCAAGGCAATCGACGTAGTTTACCGCAGCCACGGTATCTACTCCTTCTTGGATTCCAAGCGCGGCCGTATCTTTACTTATGACCATGAGGGTAATCTGTTATACATCTTCGGCGGTCTCGGATTGCAGGAGGGCTGTTTCAAGTCTCCGGTAGCAATCGAAGAGAATACCGACGGACACATTCTGGTTGCGGATGTGGTACAGAATGTAATTCTGATGTTCAAGGCTACCGAATACGGCGACAAGATCAATCAGGCCGTATCTCTGCGTTATGACGGTAATGAAGAAACCGCCGTACCGATTTGGGAAGATGTTCTGAAGCTGGACGCCAACTTTGAGCTGGCATATGTCGGTCTCGGAAAATCCTACCTGTCTGCCGGCGAGAACCGTAAGGCTATGGAATATCTGAAGCTGGGCATGAGCCGTCAGTATTATTCCATCGCATATCGCCGTTACCGCAACGAGTTCCTGGTTGCTAACCTGGAATGGATGCTGAGCGGACTTGCCGGAATTGTGATTGTAATTTATGTTGTCAAAATGATTAAGAACCGTAAGAAGTTCCGTGATGACAGCGCTGATACAATGGAATAGGAGGGCAGAGAAATGAAGAAATATTTTTCCAAAGATAAGTGGAAATACAGTTTTTACTGCCTGACCCATCCGGTAGACGGGTTTTATGAGATTCGTCACAGAGGCCGCGGCAGTGTGCCGGTTGCGTTGATTTACGTTATCCTGTATTCCCTTTGTTACTCTATAAACCGTCTGGCTTCCAACTTCATTGTTAATGATGTGAATCCCAGAGCCGTAAATGCGTTTACAGAGCTTGAGGGCGTCCTGGTTTTGTATCTTCTTATTTGTGTCGGCAACTGGTCGATTACCTGTTTGATGTCCGGCGAAGGAAGATTAAAGGACATTTCCATTATTGTCGGCTACTCTTTGCTGCCGATGATTTTAACACTGATTCCTGCAACCATTATTTCTCAGGTAATTGCACAGAATGAAGAAGTATTTTACTACATTCTTGTCTATGTAGGAACTGCGTATTCCCTGTTGCTGATGTTAATCGGAATCATGACCATTCACAACTACACGTTGTTAAAGACCTTGATTACTGTCGTTTTAACCTTCGTTGCTATTTTGATTATTATTTTCTGTGCAATGATGATTTCGACACTGATCAGTCAGGTTGTCGGATTCTTCGAGAGTATTTATACAGAATTATTGTTCAGATAGGAGGATAAAAATGAAAAGATATAAAAAACTTATCCTCGTTCCGGTTTTACTGGTTGTACTTGGCGTAGCTGCATACATCATTCATTATCTGACGAAATATTCGTTCTATGATGAATACAAAAAGTACGTCAGAGATTATTCTGTATTCGAGGAAGGAACAGCGTTTGAAGCGAAGGCAGATGCTTCCGCACCGGAGGGCTTCAGTCTGGCGTCGGAAAACGACAATTTTAAGCTCTATATGAATACGGAAACCTGTAACGTCGGGCTTATGGAAAAGGCTACAGGCAAATTCTTCTTTACCAATCCGGCAGAGCTCGGAACGATGGCAGAAGAGGGTACTGTATCCGAATTGAACTATTTCCTGCTGCAGTCCCAGCTGATTTTGACATATTACATGGGAAGCAATCCTACCAATCCGATGTCCATGAACTCCTATGAGTTCTGTACCGGAATGGAGCTCATGGAGGGCGAAGCAAAGCATTTCACGATTGAGAGTTTGGAGAGCGGTATCCGCATCAATTATACCATCGGTGATACCTCCAGTAAGAACGGTATGGTTCCGCTTGTATTGTCTCAGAAGCGTTATGACGAAATTATTGAGAAGTTAAAGGAAACTGACAAGTCTCTTTACCGTGCAGTCAGCGGTAAGTATAAGAAGATGGACAACAGAGAAGGTTATCTGGAGCTTCTCGAGAGCAATATCAATCCGCATACCATTCCTAAGATTGAGGCAGCGTTGGTTGCCATCGGTTATACGATGGACGATTATCGTGCCGATATGGAAGATGCCGGTATTGAAGTTGCCGAACCGGTTTCCATTATGATTCCTTTGGAATACCGTCTGGTTGATGACGGCGTGCGCGTATCTGTTCCGACAGAGAAGATTGTAGAGAGCGGCGGAGCTTCGTTGTATGATCTCAAGGTTCTTCCTTTCTTCAATGCGGAGAGAAACGACGGTTCGGAAGGTTACTTCCTGGTTCCCAGCGGTTCCGGCGCGTTGATTCATTTCAACAACGGACAGATGGCAAGCAACAGCTTCTATTCTGAATATGTATACGGTCAAGATTTGCTGGACGCCCTGATGACGCAGGAAGATATCACAGAGGATGTTAAGCTTGCGGTTTACGGGATTCAGAAGGATAGCAGCACGATGCTGGTAACTCTCGACGACGGTGAAGCCTATGCATCGATCAACGCGATGGTTTCCGGTGTATTGAACAATTACAATTACGCATATCCGATGTACCAGCTGCGTCACCTGGAAAACGTTACCGTTCCCGGTTCCGCGAACCCGATGCCGGTACTTGAGAAGAATATGTACAGTGCATATCTGACGCAGACCTATCATGTACTTCCCGAAAAGAAGGAATATGACGGTTATTCGGGAATGGCGAAGTATTATCGCGAGATGATTTTCGGTAAGGATGCGACGGTGAGCAATCAGGCAGAGGATATTAAGTTTTACATGGATGTCCTCGGTGCGGTAAAGAGAGAATCTTCCTTCTGCGGATTTAAGTACGATGAGCTTTTTGCCATGACTACCTTTGAAGAAGCAGAGAAGATGGTTGGCATTCTGAATGACCGCTCCATTAAGAACCTTGTTGTAAACTATCAGGGTTGGATGAACGGAGGGTATTACCATGATGTTGTTGACGACGTCAAAGTAACCAGAAAGCTTGGCGGCAAGAAGGGTCTTGCAAGCCTGACCAAACTTGTTGAAAAAAGCGGCGGTCTCGTATACGGTGATATGTCCATTCAGAAGGTTTCCTTCGCAGATGAGGATTTCAAGTATACCGCTGAGGGGGCTCGCTTCTACGGGAAAGGTCATACAGCTTCCTTTGGTAAGCTTGGTCCTGTCAGCTACAGCCGTTCGGCGTCGCTTGGTTACAGGGAGAACCTGTACGACCTGCTTTCTCCGAAGTTCCTTCCCCGTTATGTCGAAGCAATGCTGGACGAGATGAAGGACATTGACGTTTCCGGTATTTCCTACCGTGATATGGGTAATCTGCTTTACTCCGATAAGAAGAGAAAGGAATTCATCGCGCGTGAATCTGCAAGAGACATTGTAATTGCCATGTTGGAGAAGAGCAGTAAGCAGCAGAGCAATCTCATGCTCGACAATGCATTGGGTTATGCGCTTCCTTATGCGTCTGACGTAATCAATGTAACCTTCTACAAGAATGCTTACGTTTACATCAATGATGAGATTCCGTTCTATGAAATGCTGATTCACGGTTATGTTGATTACTGCGGTAAGTCTTATAACCTGAATAAGAATCTTCCCCTGAATGAAGAGTGTCTTGAGATGATCGAGGCGGGTGCGGCGCCGCACTTCACCTTCACTTGGGAGGATTCTAAGGAACTGAAATATACCGGTTTGAACAATTATTTCAGCACGACCTTTGATACCTGGTATCAGGATGCTGCGGAAATGTACAATAAGGTAAACGCAGTTCTTCGTAATGTTTCCAATTCTACCATGGAGCAGCATGAAATTACCGATGCAGGTGTAAGGATTACCTACAGCAACGGCGTGGTAATTACCATCAATAAAGAAACGAAAACGGTTACCGTAAGTGCTGACGGCGCTGCAGAAACCTATCAGTTTCAGTAAGGAGGAAGAGAGCAGATGGAAAAGAAGAAAAAACACAAAATGTCCTTAGTTCAGAAAAGAGCGATTACCGGACTTATGTTCATCAGCCCCTGGCTGCTTGGCTTCCTTATTTACTATGTACGAAGCATTTACATGACAATCCAGTTTTCTATGAGTAAGGTAGAATCCGCCGTTGGCGGTTACCAGACAAAGTTTGTCGGATTGAGCAATTTCAAATACATCTTCCTGGAGAACCCGACCTTTAACAAGAGTCTGGTAACCTCCATGAAGAACGTATTTATCGACGTACCGCTTATCATCATTTTCAGCTTGCTGATGGCGATGCTTCTGAACCAGAAATTCCGCGGAAGAACCATCGTGCGCGCGGTATTCTTCCTGCCGGTAATTATGGGTTCTACCGCAATTACCAGTGCAATCGATATGGCAAGACAGGCAATGGTCGGCGGTATCAGCTCCACATCCGCAGAGATTACGCAGATGTCGTCTTCTTCAATCAATGTTGATTATTATCTTGCACTTTTCAAGGATATCGGTTTGCCGAACGGCATTTTGGATTATGTAGTCGGTGCGGTACAGCGACTTGCGGATGTGGTTTCCATGTCCGGTGTGCAGATCGTTATCTTCATCGCGGCATTGCAGTCCATTTCCGGCGCTTTGTACGAGGTTGCCCGTATCGAGGGTGCGACCGGTTATGAAACCTTCTGGAAGGTAACCTTCCCGATGGTAATGCCGCACATCATTACCTGTCTCGTTTACACCGTCGTAGATTCCTTTGCAGGAAGCGAGGTTGTGGATCTTTCTTATAAAGAGATTTTCTCCAACAACCATTACGATTACGGTAGTGCAATGAGTTTGGTAAGTACCCTGGTTGTTTGTCTATGCTTGTTCCTGGTTGTTTCCGGCATCCAGAAACGAACGTTCTACTATAACTAAGAGAGGAGGAATGAACATGATTTCAATTGCAAAAGCAAAGCTTCGTTATCAGGAATTACAGAACGATCAGTTTTTCCAGAATGATAAAAGAAGAGCAATCAAAAATGGCAAGAAGTTTTTAATGTTTCTGTTCCGTTTTTGTATTCTGGTCGGCGTGTCATATGTAATTTTGAGCCCGTTGATTAAAATCGTTGCTCAGTCCTTCTTCTCTGACAACGATATGACGAACCCGATGGTTTATGTCATTCCGAGCAAGCCTACAATGGAAAAATACGTTGCGGCATGGAAGGTTCTTCCGTTCCCGGCAACCATTATGAAGTCCCTCGGCAATGATATTGCCCTGATGGTAATTCAGATTTTTGTATGCTCCATGGTTGGTTATGGATTTGCAAGATTTGACTTCCCGCTGAAGGGTTTCCTGTTTGCCTGTGTTGTAGTTATGATTGTTATCCCGATGCATGCAATCATGCTTCCGTTGTACCTTACCTTCACACAGGTAGTAAACCTGTACGACACCATTTACCCGTTCTATTTGCTGACTTTGTTCGGATGCGGACTTCGTTCAGGTCTGTACATTTACCTCTTTAACCAGTTCTTCCGCGGTTTGCCGAAGGAAATTGAAGAGGCGGCGTTTGTGGATGGTGCGGGCAGCTTCTATACATACTCTCGAATCATGCTGGTGAATGCAATGCCTTCCGTTATTACGGTTGCCGTATTCTCCCTGGTTTGGCAGTATAACGATTTGTTCTATGCGAAGCTCTTTGGCTTGTCCAGTGCGGTTTCCGTCAGAATTCAGGCGTTGAGCCAGGAGATTGGTGCGGTTTACGACATTAAGAACCCTGCGTTCCGTACCATGTATCTCTATGCCGGAGTTGTACTTATTTTGATTCCGGTCATCCTTATTTACTGCTTCCTTCAGAGATTTTTCATCGAAGGTGTTGAAAGAAGCGGTATTGTAGGTTAAAATGGTAATAGGCGAGCACAAGCTCGTTTGTTATATGCAGGAAGAATATGCGACTTCATGCATAAAATAATATCCTAAGGAGGAGTATTATGTTTAAGAAATTTCTTGCTGTTGCTCTTGCTTGTGTTATGACTGTAGCTATGGTTGGCTGCGGTGATGATAAGGAGAACACCAGCAAAAGCACACCCACTCCTACAACAGGGAGTGAAGCGACCCCTACTCCGGTTCCTACTGAGAAGCCGGCTCGTACGGATCTGCCCGCAGATGCAGCTTCCTTCGTAAACTTTGAAGACGGTGCATTTGGCTTTGCAAAGATGGCATACAGCTATGCTGCCTGCAATCTTGCATCTACGATTAGCGTTAAGGACTTTGCAGGTTCTAAGGCGCTCGTTGTTGCATCTCCTAAGAGCGACAACATTTTCTCCGGCACGCAGCCCTTCGTTGCTATTGACGTAGCTGCTTTGTTGGGAGATAAGCTGGCTGATGTAGCTAAGTTCCAGTACGATATCGGTATCGATTTCCGTGGAGCAGCTTTCCAGGCAGTATCCGGCAGCGTTGTCGTTGTTAACGGCGGCGAGTCCAAGACTTCTTGGTCTGTATATGATGAGAATGCTAACCCTAAGACCTATACGATTGATGCAAAAGATCTTGGTGAAGGCGCGTACATCTATTTCACTTCCAATGCCGACAACCCGATTGCTGCTACGGATTGTGATCTTGCAATTGACAACCTTGTATTCTATGACAAGGATGGCAATGTCATCACTCCTGATACCAGCAAGGAACTTGCTGTTGCAGGTTTGACCGACAGCTTCTGGCTCAACCTTACTTGGGAGAACGGTCAGAAGGCTCCGGAAAATGAAGAGATTCTCTTCAGTGGTGTCAAGACCGCAGGCGGTTGGTGGCCGGACGCTGCTAACTCATGGAGCTTTATCAGTGAGGATCATGCAAAGGGCGCCGGTTATGCCGCATTCCTTGATCCTGCGAAGTTTGGCCCCGGAAGCGTTATTACCATTTATTATTCCAATCCTGCTGAAAATGTAGTTGAGGATGGTAACCGTTACCAGGCATTCCCTTACCTTCGCGCTCAGGCAGCTGACTGGGATGCAGAGAAGGAAGAGTGGGTCGGACGTTCCGGTGGCGCTGATATCTGGAGCGGTGATTCATTCCTGAATGGTTCTGACCTTAGAAACTCCAACTACACAATCGTTCAGTATACATTTGAGCAGATTCGTGATGCTTACAATAAGCAGTTCGGTTTTGAAGGCGATACCGAGTGGATGGAGCATTGTACATTCATGGGTGTTGCTGACCGTGGTTGGAAACAGGACATCTATAAGGTAACTGTTGGTAAGATGCCGCAGTAATGATTGGAGGATTTACAATGAAGAAATTTTTGTCTATGCTTCTTATTCTCTCCATGGTATTTGCTTTGGTAGCATGTGGGGATGAGAAGGAGAAAGATCCGAGTACGACCAATCCGGATGCTACCCCTACGACCCCAGTAGCTTCCGGTGAGAAGAGAGTGATTAACATTGGTACATGGTATGAGAGCTACTATACTTCCGCTCATCATAAGATTGAAGACAACCCGAAGGTTGACAACGTAGAGAAGGCTGAGATGCAGCTTCAGAACATGAGAAACGTAGAAGCTAAGTACAATATCGAGCTTTACTACAAGAACCTTACCTGGGATGGTGTTATTGAGTCCATCAACACCACCATCATGGCAGGTAACCCTACCTGTGATATCTACATGGTAGACCTTCAGTTCGGTATTCCTGCAGTTTTGGCAGGTTACGGCGAAGCTTTGGAAGATTTCCTTACTGAGGAAGAAATGACTAACGAACAGTTCCAGAACTTCAAGCTGCCCGGCGCTGACAAGACTTACCTTTTCAAGGCTCAGTATGTCAATACCGACGGTTACCCTCTTGGATATAACAAGGCCCTCATTGCTGAGGCAAACTTGGAAGATCCTTACGCTCTCTATCAGAGAGGCGAGTGGACTTGGGATGTATTCATGGATTACATGGTTAAGCTTACTGATGCTGATAATCAGAAGTGGGGCTATCGCGCACCTTGGACCGTTACCCTTACGCAGCTTTTGTTCTCCAACGGCGCAAGCATTGCTTCTCCGAAGCCCAATGCAGAAGGCAAGATCGTTCAGGGTCTTGACAGCAAGGAGACCACCGAAGTTTTGAACTTCATGAGAGATATGTACGTAACCAACGGAGTTACTTTCTGGAACTCTGATTGTGACAGTGACTGGGACAGCAACCTTTACTCTTGGGGTGAAGGCAAGATTGCTTTCTTCCACGCAGCAGCATGGATTATCCAAGCCGGTGACCCTGAGCAGCAGATCGACCTCGGCGTTGTGCCGTGGCCTACCGGTCCCAGCGTAAAGGAAGGCCAGAAGCTTGCACAGTTCAACCAGACCTCTGGTACCTTCTACATGATCGCTAAGAACATTAAGGATCCTAAGCTCATTTACAACGTAATGAAGGATTACACCGGTTGGTACGGTGATGACCTTGAGCTTCGTGATGATACGGAGTGGGCTGAGCAGTGGATGGCTGGTTCTAAGAACAGCGAGACCAACTTCGATACCCTTTGCAGCATGACCGACGAGCCGGAAGATCTTGGTTTCGATCTTTGGGATCAGGTTAAGTATGATGAGGCGATTACCATTCATGCGATTATCTGCAATGACTGTGAAGTTTCTCAGTTCATTGAGACCAACAAGAACCTTGTTCAGGATTATCTGGACACCAACTTTGCTAAATAATTAGCTTACCTGCGGAAGCCCGGTGTTTTTTACCGGGCTTCCTTTTTTCAAAATAAGAGGAAATCATGAAAAGACGAATCAGTTTATTATTACTTGTAATGGTTCTGATCATGGGATGTCAGGACAAAGGCGCGCAGAAGGTCGGCACAAGTCCGTGAATAAATACATAGCC
>DLOO01000009.1:61690-82424 GCA_002479645.1 Lachnoclostridium sp. UBA7482
TAATAACGAATATCATCCGAAGGATAACCGTATGGAGAATCTGCAGTTGTCCGCGGATAAGGATAAATTTTCTTATGAACCCGATGCCGATGCGGGAGACTATGATGAGAACTATACACAGTCCGTTGAGGCAGAAACAGGATCTACGGATGGCAATGCGTCCGTGGAAAGCTCTTTTGACGGATTTGCCGGAAGCGGCTATGTATTTATTCACGGACAGGATACCGGGGACGCCGCAACCGTAAGAATATCCGTACCGGCCGATGGCTTTTACCGTCTTTCTTTCCGGATTGCAACACCGATGGGAGAAAAGAAAAATTCGATTCTTCTTGACGGACAGCAAATCGGAGAGGTTTCCTGTCCGAAGGCGGATTCCTTCGGGGATTATGAGGTGGATGGTATATTTATTACCCATGGAGAACACGATTTGACGCTGAAGGCGTCCTGGGGATGGATTTACTATGATTCCTGCGCTGTTTTGGCAACGAAGCAGCCGGTAAAGGAAGAGTCTGCACTGAAAAAGGCCGAACTTGTAGATAAGAAAGCAACGCTTCGTACGCAGATGCTGTATCAGTTTATTAACGATATCAATGGAAAATACACCCTGTCCGGACAGTACGCGCAGAAGGGTATGAGCAGTAATGAATTTGCAGTTATTGAGGCAGCCAGCGGAAGACTGCCTGCCATTCTCGGAATTGACCTGATTGATTACTCCCCTTCGAGGGCAGCGCATTCCTTCCCGGACAATGTTGTTCAGCGAGGCATTAACTTCTATAAGAAGGAAGGCGGAATTGTAACCGTATCCTGGCATTGGAATGCTCCTGCACAGTACATTCGCGAGGGCGAGGAATGGTGGAACGGCTTCCGCAGCGAGGCGGTTACGCTGGATCTGACGGCGATTATGAATGGAGAAGATCCGGAAGGGTATGACGCCCTGATGCAGGATATCGACTCGATTGCTTTCTATTTGAAGCAAATCGCAGAAGAGGATGTTCCTATTTTGTGGAGACCTTTGCACGAGGCCGGCGGCGGCTGGTTCTGGTGGGGGAATTTCGGTTCCGAGTCTTTTATTAAGCTGTGGCGGACGATGTACGACCGTCTGGTAAATTACCATGAGATTCACAATCTGATCTGGGTATGGAACGGTCAGGCGGCAAGCTGGTATCCGGGCGATGAATACGTAGATATGATCGGCGAGGATCTTTATCCGGGGAATCGCATTTACTCTTCACAATGCATCAAATACAACGAGGCTTCGGCTTATACCGAGAAAGATGTTCCGGTAGTTTTGTCCGAAAACGGATGCCTTACCGATCCGGATCTGATGATTCGGGACAATGCACAGTGGACGTGGTTCTGCGTATGGAGCGGAGAGTTTGTATGCACCGGTTCCGAACTGTCCGAAGAATACAATGAACGTGTGATGTGGGATAAAGTATTTAATCATGCAAGTGTCATCACGCTTGATGAATTGCCGGATCTGACAGCCTATGGACAGTAAAGAAACGTAATATTTCCGGAGAACAAATACGCTATTTTTTTACGATTTTTTTCGGTACAATACAGATAACGGTGAGGCTTGGGGAAAGCAGCCGAAAAAACTATAGAATGAGAGGAGAATCCTTATGAGCAATGTAAAGATTTTTGGAGAGTCCATGGCAAATATGCCCTGGCAGGAGAAGCCCGCAGACGCAATCGGTCCGGTATGGAGATATTCCGAGAACCCGATTATCGACCGTAACCCCCTTCCGGGTGTCGCACGTATCTTCAACAGCGCAGTAGTGCCGTGGGAAGATGGTTTCATCGGTGTATTCCGCGGGGAGCAGATTAACGGTGTTCCGCACATTTACCTCGGACGCAGCAAGGATGGTATCCACTGGACCTATGATACCGAGAAGATTCCCTTTGTAAACGAGAAGGGCGAGCCTTTTATGCCCCGCTATGCATATGACCCTCGTCTGGTTAAGGTAGAGGATACTTACTACATCATCTGGTGTACCGATTTCTACGGCGCGGCGCTTGGTCTTGCTAAGACTACCGATTTCAAGACGTTTATCCGTCTGGACAATCCGTTCCTTCCGTTCAACAGAAACGGTGTGTTGTTCCCGAGAAAGTTAAACGGCAATTTTGCATTGTTGTCCCGTCCTTCCGATAGCGGCCATACTCCGTTCGGCGACGTATTTATCAGTGAGAGTCCGGATATGGTTTACTGGGGCAAGCATAGACACGTCATGACCCGTGGTTATAACCAGTGGTGGCAGTCTCTTAAGATCGGCGGCGGCGCAGCTCCGATTGAGACCAGCGAGGGTTGGTTGTTGTTCTATCATGGCGTTACCGGAACCTGCAACGGTTATGTATACAGCATGGGCGCCTGCATCCTGGATAAGGACGAGCCGAGCAAGGTAAAATACCGTTCTGAAAACTTCATCCTTACTCCTGAGACATGGTACGAGGAGAGAGGTTTCGTAGCCAATGTGATCTTCCCTGTTTCCACCCTGTGTGATGCAGATACCGGCCGTATCGCAATTTACTACGGCGCCGCCGACAGCTATGTAGGTCTTGCATTTACAACGGTTGATGAAATCGTAGGGTATGTAAAGGCAAATCATGTTGATAACGGGGATGACGGTCAGATTGGAATCATGTAAAGCAGGAGGTTACCGGTATGATTTCCATAAAAACACAGGCAAAAGACCATCTTTACAAGGTGATTCTTCCGTTTTGGAAGAGCTTGAAGGATGAGGAATTCGGAGGGTATTACGGCTATCTGGATTATGACCTTGGCCTCGATAAGAAAGCTGTGAAGGGCTGTATCCTCAATAGCCGCATTCTCTGGTTTTTCAGTAATGCAGCCATGACGCTTAAGGATGCTTCTCTGATTCCCTATGCAGACCATGCATACAAATTCATGCAGGATTGCTGCATCGATAAGGAAAACGGCGGGATTCACTGGGCGATGACGTATGACGGGAAGCCGGAGGATACGACAAAGCATACTTACAATCAGGCATTTGCTATTTATGCGCTGTCTTCTTATTACGACCTTACGAAGAAGCCGGAGGCGCTTGAGGCGGCATGGGGGCTTTATGAAGTTATCGAGAACCGCATGAAGGATGAAATCGGTTATCTCGAGGCTTTCCGGGTGGATTTTACCCCCGACGAGGACAATGACAAGCTCTCCGAAAACGGTGTCAATGCCGAGAAGACCATGAACACCCTGCTTCACGTTTTGGAGGCTTATACCGAACTTTACCGGGTGACCGGTAAGGACGAGGTCAGGAAAAAGCTTGTGTGGATTTTGGACGTTATTGCGAACAAGATTTACAATCCGGTGCTTCGCCGTCAGGAAGTATTTTTCGACAGATGTATGAACTCCATTATCGACCTGCATTCCTATGGCCACGATATCGAGACCTCCTGGCTTGTAGACCGTACGCTGGAGATCATCGGTGATGAGATGCTGACGGCGCGCATTTCCCCGGTTACCAAGGCGCTGGCGCAGAGAATCTACGAGAGAGCGTATGTCAACCATTCCCTGTTAAATGAGTGCGAGCGTGGTGTGGACAATACCAATCGGGTATGGTGGGTACAGGCAGAGGCGGTGATAGGCTTCCTGAATGCGTATCAGAAGAATCCGGGGCATGTGGAATATCTGGAGGCGTCTCTTGATATCCTTGACATGATTTGGAATAAGCTTACGGACCACAGAAGTGGCTCCGAATGGTTCTCAAGCCTTGATGCAAATCTCGAGCCCAATGTCGGCGAGCCGATTGTTGAGCCGTGGAAATGCCCGTATCATAACGGACGGATGTGCTTCGAGATTTTGAAACGGGATGTGATTCACCCGAAGTATTATGAAGAGCTTGCAAAGCAGGCGTCTCTTTTTACCAGAAAAAATGTACCTGCCGAAGTATACAACGGTATTTATACCAAGTATCAGTACCCGGTTGTTACGAGGGAAATGGTTCCGCTTTTCTGGAAATACGACCTCAACATGGAAACCAATCCGTTGTTTATGGAGCGCCTTTCGGTAAATGCAACGATGAATTCCGGTGCAATCAAGTTAAACGGCAAGTATTATCTGATTGTCCGTACCGAGGGAAATGACCGTAAGTCCTTCTTCTCGGTAGCGGAAAGTGATAACGGAATTGATGGGTTTCGCTTCTGGGATTATCCGATTCTTCTTCCCGATACCTGTCCGGAAGAGACGAATGTGTACGATATGCGGTTAACGCAGCACGAAGATGGTTATATTTATGGTGTATTCTGTTCCGAAAGCAAGGATACGACGGTGAATGACCTGTCTGCGGCGGTTGCGGCAGCCGGAATTGTACGTACCAGGGATTTGAAGACGTGGGAGCGGCTTCCGAATCTGAAGACGCTTCGTTCCCCTCAGCAGAGAAACGTTGTTCTTCATCCGGAATTTGTCAATGGCAAATACGCATTTTACACCAGACCGATGGATGATTTCATCGAGACCGGTTCCGGCGGCGGTATTGGCTTCGGTCTCTGCGACGATATTACGCATGCCGTGATTGATGAGGAAATTATCACCAGTCAGAGAAAATACCATACGATTACCGAGTCCAAGAACGGTGCGGGTGCGGTGCCGATTAAGTCCGGGAAGGGCTGGCTCCATATTGCGCATGGTGTGAGAAATACCGCGGCGGGACTTCGTTATGTACTGTATGCATTTGCAACGGATCTGAACGATCCCACTAAGGTAATCGCCGAGCCGTCCGGAATGCTTTTGGGGCCTCACGAGGGTGAGCGTGTCGGAGACGTATCGAATGTCGTATTTACCAACGGCGCCATTGCGGACGATAACGGAGATGTTTTTATCTATTACGCGTCGTCTGATACCAGAATGCACGTTGCAAAGACCACAATCGCACAATTGGAGGATTATATTTTCAATACTCCCGAAGATCCGTTACGTTCGGTCTTGTGTGTTGAGCAAAGATGTGGTTTAATAGAGAAAAATATGAAATTACTCAACCAGTAACAGGAGGCAATTATGGATTATATGGAAACTTATCGCTTCTGGTGTGAGAATCCTTACTTTGATGAGGGCACCAGGGCAGAGCTTGCAGCAATTGCAAATGATGAAAATGAGATTCGGGAGCGTTTTTACCGTGACCTCGAGTTCGGTACCGGCGGTCTTCGCGGTATCATCGGCGCAGGTACGAACCGTATGAATCTTTATACCGTTCGTAAGGCTACGCAGGGTCTTGCAAACTTTATCATTAAGGAAGGAGCCGAGGACAAGGGCGTAGCTATCGCTTATGACTCCCGTAATATGTCCGTCGAGTTCAGTGAAGAAGCAGCGCTTTGCCTTTGTGCAAACGGTATCAAGGCGTATCGTTTTGATTCGCTTCGTCCGACTCCCGAGCTTTCCTTTGCTCTTCGTGAGCTTGGCTGTATCGCAGGTATCGTTGTAACCGCAAGCCACAATCCCGCGGAGTACAACGGTTATAAGGTATATTGGGAAGACGGCGCGCAGATTACGCCTCCGAAGGATACCCAGATTATCGATGAGGTAAATGCGGTAACCGACTGGAATTCCGTAAAGATTATGGATCGTGCTTCGGCAGAGGCGGCAGGGCTTTATCATACCATCGGTAAGGAAATCGACGACCGTTATATGGAAGAGCTGAAGAAGCTTGTGATTAAGCAGGAGCTCGTTCGTGAAATCGGCAGGGATATGAAGGTTGTTTATACGCCTCTTCACGGCACCGGAAATCTTCCTGTCCGCCGTATCCTTAAGGAAATCGGTTTTGAGCAGGTATATGTTGTTCCCGAGCAGGAGCTTCCGGACGGAAACTTCTCTACCGTGGCAAGCCCGAACCCGGAGAATAAGAGTGCATTTGAACTTGCGCTTGCACTTGCTAAGAAGGTTGGCGCAGACCTTGTTCTTGCTACCGACCCGGATGCCGACCGTCTCGGCGTATATGCAAGAGACTCCAAGACCGGCGAATATATGAGCTTTACCGGGAATATGTCCGGTATGCTGATTTGCGAGTATTTGCTCAGCCAGAAGCAGGCGCTTGGCAGGATTCCGGCGGACGGATTTATCGTTAAGACGATCGTTTCCACCAATATGGCGGACAAGGTTGCGGAAGCATACGGCGTTGAATTGAAGGAGTGCCTTACCGGATTTAAGTTTATCGGCGAGTTGATTAAGCTTGCGGAGGAGTCCGGAAAGGGAACCTATGAGTTTGGTTTTGAAGAGAGCTACGGCTGTCTTGTCGGAACTCATGCAAGAGATAAGGATGCCGTTGTTGCTGTTATGGCTCTTTGCGAGGCGGCAGCATATTATCAGACCCGGGGTCTTACCCTGTGGGATCAGATGATGAAGATTTACGAGAAGTACGGCTTCTTCCGGGAAGGTCTTGAGACCCTGACCTTGAAGGGCTTTGAGGGCGCGCAGAAGATTAAGAGCATGATGGAAGAGATTCGCAGCAATCCTCCGAAGCAGCTCGGCAGTTATCAGGTAACCGCATTCCGCGATTACTCTAAGGGAGTAATTACCGACCTTGCTACCGGAGAAACCCGTCCGACCGGGCTTCGTACCTCCAACGTTCTTTACTTTGACCTGACCGACGACGGATGGGCATGTGTCCGTCCTTCCGGTACCGAGCCGAAGATTAAGTTCTACATGGGCGTAAAGGGTAGCAGCTTTGAGGATGCGGATGAGAAGCTTGCAGGCTTGAATGCTGCCCTGATGGAGCTTTCCAAGTAATTTTTTCAGAGATTCCCTGCATTGTTGTGCAGGATATTTCCCCGCGCTGAGTTATGCGGCGCGGGGATTTCTATGCGTAAGAAAAATGGAGGATGGCATGAAAGAGATTCTGTTTTTAGAACCGGTATTTAAGGAAATGGTATGGGGCGGAAATCGCCTGCGCGAATTTGGTTATGAGATTCCTTCGGAGCAGACCGGCGAATGCTGGGCTATCAGCGCACATGCAAACGGCGACGACACGATTCGCTCCGGCAGGTTCGAGGGGAAGAAGCTGAGTGAGCTTTGGGCGGAAAACCTTGAGCTTTTCGGCAACATCGGCGGAGACCGTTTCCCGCTGCTGATTAAGATTATCGATGCAAAAGGGGATTTGAGTATCCAGGTGCACCCCGATGATGCGTATGCCAGGGAGCACGAAAACGGTTCCTACGGTAAGACCGAATGCTGGTACATATTGGATTGTGATCCGGAGGCTACGATTGTTATCGGGCACAATGCAAAGGACAGCAAGGAAGTTGCCGATATGATCCACGGGGAACGCTGGGGAGAGTTTATCCGTGAGATTCCGGTAAAGAAGGGCGATTTTTTCCAGATTAACCCGGGCTGTGTACATGCGATTAAAGGCGGTACTATGATTTTAGAGACGCAGCAGAACAGTGATATTACCTACCGCGTATATGATTACGGTCGTTTGCAGAACGGTAAGCCGCGCCAGCTTCATGTGGAACAGAGTATTGCGGTCATTAAAGCGCCGTATGTCGCCGAGGACGCTGCCGCAAGAACCATTACCGCGAAGGGGGATGCGGCAATCGAGCATCTGATTACCTGCCCTTATTATTCCGTTGACAGAATTGAGGTAGACGGCAGTGTCACGCTTGTGCAGGATAAGCCCTTTCTGAATGTCAGCATTTACGAGGGCGAGGGTACGATTGACGGTACGCCGGTCAGGAAGGGAGATCATTTTATTCTTCCTGCCGGCTATGGCGCATATGAGTTAAACGGTAAGCTAGGTCTGATTGTATCGTCCGTGGAATAAGAAGACGTAAAAATATCCGGTGAAAGCGTTATGCTTGGGTCAGAAGCGCAAGCAGGTCTGCGGGGGTGTCTGCAATCATTTCTACGCCGAGGCCGGCAAGGAATTCGCGCCCGCGGTAACCCCAGGCAACCCCGATACAGGCGATTCCGGCGTTCTTTGCGGTTTCGACGTCAACATCGGAATCACCGACATAGACCGTTTCAGACGGAATGGCATGAAGCTCCTCCATGGCAGTGAAAACACTGGCAGGGTGGGGCTTTTTTTTGTCCGGCGGGGCGCCGATGGCAACCGTAACCTGTGGAGCAAAATACCGGGCATTTAACTGTTTCGTTGCCTTGTCGACCTTGTTGGAAACAATCGCGGCACGGATACCGGCAGCTTCGACACCGGCAAGCATCTCGGTAATGCCGTCATAAGGAGCGGTGTGGTCGTTCATATGCGAAAGATAGTGGGTACGAAAGATCTGAAGAAGCGCTTCGACTTCCTCCGCCGAAGCTTCCGCGGGGGCGCTTCTGTGCATCAGCACGGCAACCCCGTTTCCGATGAAGCGGCGAACCTCCTCGATGGTACGCAGCGGATGGTTATGGGCGCTGAGGGCGACATTGACGCTTAGGTACAAGTCCTCCAGGGTATTGAGCAGGGTGCCGTCCAAATCAAAAATGACAGTTTTGTATTTCATGGATTCCTCCGAAACGTTTTTTATGTACTAGGGATATTATAATGCATTTTTTTACATTTGTCAGCGGGAGATGTTGTACGGATTTCCTGAATATGGGCATTTTTTAATATTATTTTCTAAATATATGAAATTAACCATTTATTTTTTTCAGGTAATTTGATATAATTTATTCTAACCGCATCAGGGAAGTCTCCCGCTTTAGAGGCGGGAGGACTTGCCTGTTTTGCAGGAGTTCAAGCTCCTGCAAAAATGCCGTGAAGCGGCAATGAGGTTATGAGCAAGTAGCGAAGCGGATTGCGAATATCCGCTTTGATTGGCGTTAACAGTATTTTTAATTAGAATTCAAATAAATATGCCGGACACCCCGTTTTTGAGGTCTCAGACAGGAGGAAATGATGAAATCGGATATTCAGATTGCACAGGAAGCAACGATGCTGCCGATTACAAAAATCGGTGCGCAGCTGGGAATTGCCCCGGAGGAGCTGGAACAGTACGGAAAGTATAAGGCAAAGCTTTCCGACGAGCTTTTGAAGCGTGTGGAGAAGAACCCGGACGGCAAGCTTGTTTTGGTTACCGCGATTAACCCGACGCCGGCAGGCGAAGGGAAGACCACCATTACGGTCGGTCTCGGTCAGGCGCTCAGCAAGATGGGAAAGAAGGCGGTGATCGCCCTTCGTGAGCCTTCCCTCGGACCGTGTTTCGGAATCAAGGGCGGTGCGGCAGGCGGCGGCTATGCGCAGGTTGTTCCGATGGAGGATCTGAATCTGCATTTTACCGGAGACTTCCATGCGATTACATCTGCAAACAATTTGCTTGCCGCTATGCTTGATAACCATTTGCAGCAGGGCAATGCGCTCGGTATCGACCCGAAGCAGATTGTCTGGAAACGCTGTCTGGATATGAACGACCGTTCCCTTCGTAATATAACCATCGGTCTCGGCAGGAAGACGGACGGCGTGGTCAGAGAGGATCATTTCATTATCACGGTTGCATCCGAGATTATGGCAATTCTCTGTCTGGCTGCGGACATTGAGGATCTTCGCGAGCGGCTTTCCAACATGCTGATTGCTTACCGCTTCGACGGGTCACCGGTATTTGCCCGCGATTTGAATGTTGTCGGCTCCATGATGGCGCTTCTTAAGGATGCGATGCTGCCGAATCTGATTCAGACGATTGAAAATACGCCTGCGCTTGTGCACGGCGGGCCGTTTGCCAACATCGCACACGGCTGCAACAGCGTACGTGCGACGAAGGCGGCTATGAAGCTCGCCGATATCGTGGTTACCGAAGCCGGTTTCGGCGCCGACCTCGGCGCAGAAAAATTCTTTGATATCAAATGCCGCAACGCAAATCTTCATCCGGATGCGGTTGTACTGGTTGCAACGGTTCGCGCATTGAAGTATAACGGCGGTGTGCCGAAGAATGAGCTTAGACGGGAAAATCCGGATGCACTGAGGAAGGGTATCCGTAATTTGGAGAAGCATATTGAAAATGTACAGAAATACGGTGTTCCGGTCATTGTAACGCTGAACCGGTTTGACGAGGATACCGATGCCGAGCTAAAGTATGTGAAGGATTTTTGTATCGGTATGGACTGTGACTTTGCACTTTCCGAGGTATGGTCTAAGGGCGGCGAAGGCGGTCAGGAGCTTGCGGCGCAGGTTGTTAAGACCCTTGAGACGAAGCAGGCGCATTTCCATGTGCTCTACGAGGATTTCCTTCCGCTTCGCGAGAAGATTAAGACGATTGCCAACGAGATTTACGGCGCGGGTCGTGTAACCTTCGAGCCTGCGGCTGAGAAGACGCTTGCGCATCTTACGGAGCTTGGTTACGGGAATTTGCCGGTATGTATTGCAAAGAATCAGTATTCCCTGTCGGATGATGCAACGTTGCTGGGAAGGCCGGAAGGCTTTCCGATTCATATCCGCGAGGTTTATGTAGCTGCCGGTGCGGGCTTTGTGGTTGTCATTACCGGTACCATCATTCAGATGCCGGGACTTCCGAAGCATCCCGCCGCAGAGCGTATCGACGTCAATTCGGACGGTATGATTGAAGGATTATTCTAAATTTGGGAGAAGCAAAAACTTTACATGTATGGAGGATACTATGAAGGGTAAGAAAATCAAACTCGGCTGTACCGCGATGGCGGCTGTATTGCTGCTTGGCGGCTGTGCCTTTTTCCCGGAAGAGGAGGAACTCAGAAAGGCGCCGATTGTGTCGTCTCTGGAGGAAGACTATTTCCGTACGGCTGAGGTAAAAACCGGCGACGTTGTGGAGACTCTGCGTTATTACTGCGATTATCGCAAGAAAAAATCCGAGAGCTATTCCTTTGCCAAGATAGACCAGGATACCTATCTGGAAGAAATTTATGTGAAGCAGGGAGAAACGGTAAAGGCCGGTAT
Source organism: Lachnoclostridium sp. UBA7482 (assembly GCA_002479645.1). Lineage (GTDB taxonomy): Bacteria > Bacillota > Clostridia > Lachnospirales > Lachnospiraceae > ISDg. The sequence goes on from DLOO01000009.1 coordinate 72,547, forward strand.
GGTTCTGGCACAGCTGAGTCTCGGAAGCCTTGAGGAGGAAATCAAGGAGGCACAGGAAGCCTATGATAAATGTGCTGAATCAATGGAATATACATCGGCCATGCTCGGCTTTGAGCGCGAGCGCAAAAAGCTGGCGAAGGACTATGGCAAGAAATACGACGACGAGTATTTGAAGAGTCTCGAGGATAAGCTGGAGCGTCTTGAGGATGAGAAATATCTTGCGGAGCTGAAGCTGAACGAGATAAAGGAAAAACTCAGCGAACGTCAGCTTGTTGCCGAATTTGACGGCGTCGTGACGTTTGTTAAGAAATTTGACGGCTGGCATTGGCTGCGGGCAGGCGAGGAGCTTGTCAAGGTGGAAAGCGAAGGCTGCGGATTCGTTACCGTAACCGATATGCCTGAGACTTTTAATGTCGGTCGTGAAGTTACCGTAACGACGGAGAACGGTATTTATGATGCAAAGGTCGAAGAGCTTGTGGAACTGGATAAAAAACGCAGCACGGTTATTCTGGAGGTTATGAACCCGAATGACCAGCTTGTGGAAAATATGAAGGGACAGATTGTTTTTGAAGTGAATTCCGCAAGAAATGTTACCTATGTTCCTTACGGCGCTTTGCGTGTCATGGGCGACCAATATGCCGTATATGTTCTCAACAAGGATGGCATGCGGGAGATGCGTTATGTTGAGGTTGGTATGATTGTCAAGGGCAGCATTGAATCCGGTGAAAACCGCGTGGAAATTAAGAGCGGAGTCAATCCCGGCGAAGTAGTCATTGTAAGATAGAGGAGGAGACCATGAGATTACATAAAAAAATTATCAGCTTATGTCTGTGCACGCTCCTTACCCTATCCTTAGTCGGCTGTAAGGAAAAGAAAGCAGATATTCCCGAGCTTCTCGATCCGATTGAGAGCAAGGATGTTATCTATACCGTAACAAAAGGGGATCTGTCTGCCGTATCCTATCGTCAGGGCAGGGTGATTCCCGAAAAGGTTGCTATGGTGACGGAATATGACACAACCTATTATGACGGTAATGTTAAGGTTGGCGATACCGTAAAGAAGGGGCAGGTACTGTTTCGCCTGAATTCGGATTTGAACGAACAGATTTTGAATCTGAAGGTTGAGCTGGAGGTGCAGGAAAAGTCCTTTACACTTCTGAAAAAGCAGCAGGACGAGCAGATTAAGGCAATGCGCGATCAGATTAAGATGCTGCGCAGCTTCGGCGACTATTATAATGCGAAGCTGGTTGAGATTCAGATGCGTCAGCAGGAGTTCCAGTTCGACTTCGATAATAAGGGTACCGAAGAGCGTATTGCGGAGATGAAGGAACAGCTCGCAAAGTACAATGAGGATTCCAACAATTCTACCGTGACGGCGCCCTGTGACGGGACGGTTGTATTTTCCGTAATCGGAAAGGAAGGCGATCTTGCGAAGGAGGAAACCTATCTGATTATCGTAAAGGATGATACGAAAATGATTTCCTGCGATTATATGAAGCAGGAAGTGTTGGATGCTTATGAGAAGATTCAGGCACAGATCGGGGATAAGGTTTATGACCTGACGTCTGTTCCGTTTGCAGAGGAAGACATCCGCAGAATGGAGGGGGAGAATTTCTATCAGGATACCACCTTTACGGGAGAGGATCTGCCGGATACCCTTGCGCTCGGTGATTATATCGGTCTGTTGTTTACCAATATCGAGCCGGATGTACTGAGCGTTCCCACCCAGAGTCTTCAGGTAATGCAGGGAACCTATTACGTTACGGTTGTCAACGGAGAATCCAGAGAATTGCGCGAGGTTTCCGTCGGACGCAGTAATCTGAATCATACGATTATTACCGAAGGGCTGAAGGAAAACGAAAAGATTTTCGTTGCGAAAAATCTGGAAAGCTTCTCTGCAAAATCGGAAACCGTAAAGCCGGAAATCGGCGCCTTTGTTTCGGAGATGCGTGTTACCGGCGTTACCCGTACCTCGGAAAATATGGGACCGTTTGTAAACGAGGTTCCGGGAACCTTAAAGGAAGTCCTGATTCCGCTGTTCGGCGAGCAGTATGTGGAAGCGGGAACCCCGTTGTACACGATTGAGGCAAAGATTGCCGACTTGGATCTGGAACAGGCAAGAATCGATTACAAGAATTTCCAGAAGGATTACGAAGCACAGATTGAACGTTACGAAAAGCAGATTAAGGACGATAAAAAGGCTCTGAAAGATATTAAAGACAAGACCGAGAAGGAACTTGCGCAGATTGCCATCGACCGTCTGGAAAGGGAATTTGCGAAGTACAAGGAGGAAGGCAGCGAGCAGCTTGCAGACTATAAGAAACGTATCTCGAACTTTGAAAAGTGGCAGGATACCGAGGTAACGGTATGCGCGGAGGAAACCTGTATTATTGAGACATTTTCCTCTTTGAAGGTCGGAAGTGAGATGACCGAAGGACAATATATCTGTGAAACCATGGACCCGGGCACCTTCCTCCTTCATATCAAGGATGAAGAGGCGACGACTCTGCTCAGTTATCTCCGATACGGACAGACGGTACTGTTTAGTTCCCGTCTTGCCGGAGAGCTTGTGGAGGTAGATGCAAGGGTAATGTTTGCAAAGAGCTGTGCGACTGCCGAAACGTGGAAAGGGGAAGCATCCCTTGTTCTGGAAGACACGGAAACCTACTTGAAGTCCAACAATACCGGTACCCTGTTCTTCGACCGATGTAATGTGTCCAATGTTCTTACCATCCCGAGAGAAGCGCTTCGTATTGACAGAGCGGAAGAGGCTGCGAAGCCCGGAATAGGGAAGGACGAGGAAGAGGATGAGGTGCTGAGCGGAAGTACGAGTTATTATGTTTGGGTTTACAATCAGGACGGCGTGGCTGTCAGAAGAAATGTCCGTGTTGCGGAAGCATATGATAAGACGGCATGGATTTGCGATGGTTTGTCCGTGGATGATGTGATTGTTTTACCGTAAGGGAAAGGAGAAGAAAAATGTTACGTTTTATTTTACGAAAACTGTTAAACAAAAAGTGGCTGATTCTCTGCATCCTGATCGGTAACGTTTTGCTGGTCGGTATTGCCTGCTGCAATCCGATGTATACCCGTGCTGCATTGCAGAAGATGCTTACCAGAAATCTGGACGCGGCGCTGCAGGCGAACAACCGTTATCCCTGCATGGAAATTATTACCGCCAAGCTGAGCGATACGCGTCTCAGCAAGTACGGTTCCAGTTATTTTGAGAATTATCACAGCGTTCCGGAGGCGGTTAAGAAGCTGTACGGAATGGAGCCGATGGACATCGTTACCCTGTATGCGACAAGCAATGCGCAGGATGCGAAGTTTGAAACACAGCGTGCCACTGAGGAAAGCTCTTCGTTTGAATTGAAGCTTGCCGCACTCAGCAATCTGGAAAACAACATCGAGATTATTTCCGGCAAAATGTACTCCGATCAGCCGGACTCCGAGGGCGTCATTGACGTTATTGTAAATGAAACCGTATATCTGTCAAAGGACATGGTTGTCGGTGAAATTGTCCAGATGAAGAACTACACCAATGTGAAGGATGAAAAGGTTCGCATCCGTATTGTTGGCGTGTTCCGTGCAAAGGATACTCAGAGTTCTTACTGGGTAAAAGAACCGCTTCGCTATGACAAGGAATTCTTTATGGCTCCCGCCATCTTTGAAGAGCAATTTATGAGCGATACAAAGATTTCCGGCAACATTACCGTAAGCTGGTATACCCAGTTCGATTATGCCGATATTGATATCGACCAGGTTGACAAGATGCTCGAGGTTCATGAAAAGCTGAACGGCGATATTGTCGGTACGGATCAGTTGTATATTCCGCAGAGCACCTACCAAAAGGTTTTCCTGGAATTCAAAGATTCCTCCGGAAGAATTTCCACTACCATGTGGATTTTGCAGGTTCCGATTCTTGTCTTGCTTGCTGTTTTCGTATTCATGGTTTCCAATCAGGTTATTTCCATTGAAGCAGGCGAAATCGCAATGCTGAAGAGCCGTGGCGTAAGCCGTATGCAGTTAATCGGTACATACTTTATTCAGTCCGTTATTCTTGCGGTTATCGCGTTGATTTTCGGTATTCCGCTTGGTTATGTGCTGTGTCATGTTTTTGGTTCGACCAATGCGTTCCTCGAGTTTGTCGGACGTCATGCCCTGCAGGTCAGGATTACGGGAACCGCACTGGTTTACGCATTTACCGCAGCATTTGCCGGTATTTTGATTATGACGCTTCCGGTACTGAAATTTGCACGCTACAGTATCGTAGAGCAGAAGGCAAACAAGCGGAAATCCAAGAATCCGATGTGGCAGAGAATGTTTCTGGACTTCGCGCTTCTGGCTATTGCGTCGTATGGTTTTTACAATTTCAATTCGCAGAAGGATTCGCTGATTCAGAAGGTTGCGGACGGCGCGGCGCTCGATCCGATGCTTTTCCTTTCGGCATCGCTGTTTATCCTCAGCTGTGCAATCTGCTTCCTCCGTGTGATTCCGATGCTTTCCTATCTGATCTTTATGATCGGACGTAAGCTGTGGAGACCTGCATTCTATGCATCCTTCCTACAGATTACAAGAGACAGCAGAAAGCAGAGCTTTATTACCGTTTTCCTTGTGCTGACGATTGCCCTTGGTATTTTCAATGCGAATATCGCCCGTACGGTAAACGAAAATGAGGAAATCCGTACCAAGTATGATAACGGTACTACCGTTATTCTGGAAGAAAAGTGGCTTAACAATGAGGACTCTTACGGAAAAGGCAGGGCGGATAAGCTGTTTTATTCTGAGCCGGATTACAATAAGTACGCAGAGCTTAGAGATTCCAATAAAGATAAGATTGCAGGAATGACCAGGGTTCTGGTGGATAAGAATGTTTCCTTCTCCACCGGCATCGGAACCTACAACAGTTGTTTGCTCATGGCAATTCATACCAAGGAATTCGGCAATACCGCATGGATGCCGGAAGGATATTCCGCCGATCATTGGTACAATGCGTTGAATGCGCTTGCGGTTCAACCGGACGGAGCCATTATTTCCTCGAATTTTGCCTTGGCAAATGAACTTGCTGTCGGTGACACCTTCTCCATTAACCGCTTCAATTTCATGGGAGAGAACACCGGCAGAATGTCCTTGACGGTTTCCGCCATTGTAGATTACTGGCCGGGGTATGAGAACAAAACGACAGTTAAGACCGATGATGGCAAGGAGAGCCTGGAAGAGCGCTTCCTTGTTGTTACAAGCTTAGAAAATCTCAGCAGAGAATACGAGGCGGTTCCCTATCAGGTGTGGATGAATATTAAAGGAGACAGCGGATTTCTCTACGATTGGATTGAAGAGAACAAGGTTCGTCTTGCTTCGATGACCGATACGGTAGCGGATCTTCAGGGAATTAAAAATGACCCGTATTTCCAGATTACCAACGGTATGCTTACCATTACGTTCATCGTCGTTATTCTGCTTTGCGCAATCGGATTTTTGATTTATTGGATTACCTCGATTCGTTCGCGAGAATTGATTTTCGGTATTTACCGGGCAATGGGTATGTCCATGCGCGAGCTGATTACCATGCTGATCAATGAGCACATGTTTGGCTCTGTGCTTCCGATTGTCTTTGGTGCGGCGGTTGGCATCCTGGCATCGAAGATGTTCGTTCCGCTGATTGAGATTGCATATTCTCCGACGGTTCAGACATTGCCGGTACGTACGTTCTCCTCGGATGCGGATATGATTCGGATTGGGGTGGTAGTTGCCGCTATGTTGATTTTCTGTATCACCGCGATTTCGGTATTGTTGTCCAAGATTAAGATTAATCAGGCTTTGAAGCTTGGTGAAGACTAAAGGCAGGGAGGAGACGTATTATGAGTGAGATACTGAAAACGGAAAACGTAAAACGCAGCTTCCCGGTTGCCGGAGGTACCTTTTGGGCTTTGAAGGGAATTGATATTACGGTTCCGGAATCCTCCCTTACGATTCTTAAGGGACGTTCCGGTTCCGGAAAAACAACGCTTCTCAATATTATGGGAGCGCTGGACCCTCCGACCTCCGGTAAGGTGGTTTTTGACGGAGAAGATATCTCCAAGGCAGGCGACGGCGGCCGCGAGAAGATTCGTCGTAAGAAAATCGGCTATATTTTTCAGTCCGTTGCCTTGATTCCGGTAATGTCGGCTTATGAAAATGTAGAATACGCGCTTCGTCTGGCAAACTATAAGGGAAACTACAAAGAGCGTGTTATGGAATGCCTGAAAATGGTCGGTCTCAGCAAACGTGCCAGCCATATGCCGCAGGAGCTGTCCGGCGGTGAGCAGCAGCGTGTTGCCATTGCAAGAGCAATTGCACACAAGCCGAAGATTATTTTTGCGGATGAGCCGACCGGTGCGTTGGATGTTGAAATGTCGATTCAGGTCATGAAGGTCCTCAAAAGACTTAATGCGGAACAGAGGACCAATGTTATCATTATCACGCATAATCCGGTTATAGCCGAAATGGCTCATAAGGTCATAACCATCAAAAACGGTATGATCGCCGAGGAACGTATCAACGAGAATCCTAAGAGTGTGGAGATGATAGAATGGTAAGAAAGATTCCTCATTTTATACCGGTTCTTCATCGTAAAGTGTTAAGAACTATTTTTGATAATAAACTTGTATATATCGGCGTAGTTATCCTTGTATTGCTTGGTTCGATGCTTTACACTTCATTCAATGTTTCAGCGAGCAATCTTGATAAGGAGATAAAAGATTTCAGATCAAGATGCTGTCAGGAGGATGTTAATTTTACTCTGCAGGAACCTCTCAGTGAAAAAAGAATGAGTGCTCTTGAATCAAAATATGATGTCGTTATCGAAAAAAGAAAGATCACGAATTATGAAAAAGACGGAGACACAGTAAGAGTACTTGAAGCTACTGAAAAGATCAATAAATATGAGGTGATCTCGGGAGAAGATATCTCAAAATCCGGAGAGATACTTGTGGATAAGCTATATGCTGATGCTCATAAGCTTTCGGCCGGTGATGAGATAACTCTGTATTCAAAGAAATACAAGATCAAAGGCTTTATGGCAGAGCCTGACTATCTGTTTATGCTCAAGACCGACAGTGATATGGTAGTCAATCATAAGACCTTCGGTATCGCAATAATGTCCAAGGATGATATTGCAAAGATAAAAGACGGTTATGATTACTATATGCTGAGAAGGAATGATGATACTGATGAAGATGTGCTGGATGAGATAAAAGCTGATCTTAATTCGGATAATATCGTCCTTGATTACCGACTTGCAGAGGATAATGTCAGGATAACCACCATCGACGGTGATATAACCACATTTATACAGTGCTCGGGACTGGTGCCGACAGTGATACTCATCATATGCTGCCTTCTCGTGGCGGTATTCCTTTGGAGGATAATCCGAACGGAGTATACAATGATCGGTACATTGTTTGCAATAGGCTACAATAAGCGAAAGATAGTAGGCGAATACCTTGCGTTTCCCATATTTATCTCTCTTCTGGGTGGTCTGCTGGGCACCATACTGGGAATACCGTTTTCCAAGACTGTGATCGGCATGGTGTTTGAGAATAAATACAGTATGCCGGGCGTACTCAGCAAGGTAGACCCCAAATACCTGCTGATCAGCCTTATCCTTCCGTATATCTTTATGATCCCTGTGACCCTTTTTGTTATTCTTTCCGCACTGAAGCTGACCCCTGTCAATCTTATGAGAAATGTGTCAAAGGAGAAAAATATAGGTATACTTGAGAAACTGCTGAAGTTTAAGAATATGAGCTTTGACCTGAAGTTCACGCTCAGGGAGGTTTTGCGTAATATCAGGCGTTGTCTTATCGTTTTTGTAAGCATACTCTTTGCCTCTCTGCTGCTTCTTTTCGGCTTTACTGCCAATGATTCGGTAAGCTATATGTATGATAGTATGAAGGGAACATATGTCAATCAGTACAATTATTACTTCAACTCTATACAGGTCGATCAGCCTGAAAAGGGCGAGAGACAGAATTTCTCAAAATTCGCAGTAGAAGATGATTACGGCAAAGAAGTGACTATTACGATTTTTGGAATAGATTCAAAAGCAAAGCTTGTCAAGTTCAAGGATGAGGGCGGAAAGAGGATCAAGCTCTCTAATACTGTTATCTCGAGCGGCATAGCTGAAAAGTTGAACATAAAGGAAGGCGATCTCCTTTATGCCGAGAATAAGCTCACCGGTAAAGAGATAGAAGTCGAGATCGATAAGATAGCTGAGGATTATAACTATTACATATATATGCCTATCGATCAGTTTAACGAGATCAATGAATATCCTGAGGGCAGCTATATAAGTCTTATATCCAATGACAAGCTCAATATCAATAAGGAAAAGATACTCAACGTTCTTGATGCTGACGATCAGCAGAAGGGATATAAGGAGTATACCAAGACATTCAAGTCATTGATAAATATTGTAAGTATCATTGCTTTCATAATAGGTGTTGTGGTCATCAATATCATTATCACTATATCTGTGGAAGAAAACAAAAACAATATCTCAATGATGAAAGTCCTCGGATATCATAATAAAAAAATCATCTCCCTTATGATAAGATATAACATCTTTATTGTCATCGCGGCATACCTGCTTTCAGTCCCGATAATAAAGTATCTTATCAAGCAGCTTTTCGATATTCTGGGTGAAAGTATGAATGCAGTTATTCCTGTAAAGCTTTATTCGCACAATGTGCTGATAGGTTTTCTTATAATCCTTCTGACATATGAGGTATCAAAGTTTATCAGTGTACGCAGAGTATTTAAAATATCGATGGTTGATAGTTTAAAATCCAAGAATGAATAAAACATCGGACGATAGTGAGAAATATGAAACTTGTATATTATTCAAAATCGAGAGTATATATGATACGGTCATCATATATGGGGATGATCAATTATTCGTATATTATAATAGATGATTCGACGGGAAAGGTCGGTATCATAGATCCTTCATGGAATACTTCCGATCTTGAGCTTTTTCTGTTGAATACAGATTATAAACTGGATGCGGTACTGCTGACCCATTCACATATGGATCATGTCTGCGGTGTGGACAGGCTTATTGCGGAATACGATGCAAGCGTTTATATTTCAGCCGAAGAGGCAAGATACTATGATTACCGCTGTACAGGTCAAAGCGTTTTCCGAGATAATGAAACTATTATTCTCGGCAGTCTTGAAATAAACTGTCTGGTAACCCCAGGGCATACAAAAGGAAGTACCTGTTATCTTGTGGACGGTGCGCTTTTTACGGGCGATACGTTGTTCATAGAGGGGTGCGGGATATGCTTTGGAGACGGCGCAGATCCGTATGAGATGTACAGGAGCGTTCAGAGACTTAAAGGTCTTGATGAAGATATAAAGGTATTTCCCGCTCATTCATATGGAAGCAGCTTCGGCAAGACTATCAGAGAGCTATATAAAAGCAACATCTATTTTTCCATTGAAAGAATGGATCAGTTTGTTGCTTTCAGGCAAAGGGCAAATCAGAACAATATATTTGATTTTAAGTGATACAGCTGTACTATGCTGTGACAAACGATCAAGGAGGAAAAAGATGGAAGTCAAGAAAGTCGGTATAATCGGAGCTGGCGTAATGGGAATGGGCATAGCTCAGAAAATGATATGCTATGATAAAGAAGTTATACTTGTGGATAACGATGCTTCTGTAGTGAACAGCGTGAAAAACAGGATACAGAGGAATATGATGATCGCAAGGATCACCAATAAGGATAATACAGATATAGCTCATGCATTGAGTCTGCTCAGCGTGACGGATGATTATTCTGCATTAAGCGGATGTGATCATATTATCGAGAATATCCCGGAGAATGAGGATATGAA
>DLOO01000009.1:82509-88275 GCA_002479645.1 Lachnoclostridium sp. UBA7482
AAGTGGCTTGGTAATTCCCAAAATGTCATCGGTGTACATTTTATGAATCCCGTACCACTTCAGAAGTTTGCCGAGGTCATAAAGGGTAATTTTACATCTGATGATACTATTGAAAAGGTGAAAAGCTTCTTGAAGGAGATAGAGATCGACTGCACCGTTATAAATGACAGTGTCGGATTCGTATCGAACAGATTGTCCCATTTATTCATGAACGAGGCTATAAACCTTGTTATGGAGGGCGTTGCAACGCCTGAGCAGATAGATCAGATATTCACCGAAGGCTTCCATCACAGCATGGGACCGCTCCATACTGCTGATCTTATAGGGCTTGATACTGTAATGTACTCGCTTAATGTGCTTTATCAGAATTATCAGGATCCCAAGTACAGATGCTCGCCTCTGCTGAGAAAAATGGTGGACAGCGGGCTCCTCGGAAGAAAAAGCGGCAAAGGATTTTTTGAGTATTACTGATACTACTGACGGACAAAAGCATTAGGTGCGGCTGTTATATGATTATAGTATGTATGTAAAAGGAGAGCGTAAATGGGAAAGATAAAATGTGTTGTATGGGACCTTGACAACACTGTCTGGGACGGAGCACTGACAGAGGGCGAGGTCACATTGAAGTCTAATATAGTTGATATTATCAGAGAGCTGGACAAAAGAGGTATACTTCAGTCAGTATGCAGCAAAAACGATGCAGGTTATACTATGGAAAAGCTGAAGGAGTTCGGTATAGACGAGTACTTCCTCTATCCTCAGATAAACTGGAATCCTAAGTCAGAAAACATCAGAACTATCTGCAAGTCTTTCAATTTCGGCATAGATGCTATCGCCTTTGTTGACGATCAGCAGTTTGAGCTTGATGAGGTTAGCTTCAATATCCCTGAAGTTCTTTGCATCAATGCTGAGAATGCAGATGCTATTCCTGATATGGATGAATTCATACCCTTGTATATCACCGAAGATTCTAAAAACAGACGTCATCTTTACATGAATGATATAGTCAGAAATGATGAGGAATCAAGATTTGAAGGTACTTCTGAGGAATTTCTCAGTACTCTGGGGATGCGTTTCATAATAAGGAGAGCGCAAAAGGAAGACCTTAAACGAGTTGAGGAGCTTACTGTAAGGACACATCAGCTCAATTCGACAGGTACTGTCTATTCCTTTGATGAACTAAACGAAATGATAGGCTCTGATAAGTATGAAGTAATTGTTGTTCAGCTTACCGATAAATATGGTGACTACGGAAAAATAGGAGTATCTGTTATTGAAAAGGAAGAAGGCAAATGGCATCTTAAAATGCTCCTTATGTCCTGCAGAGTTATGTCAAAGGGAGTAGGCTCTGTCCTTCTGAAGTATATCGTGAATTCTGCAATGGATTCAAATGTTAAGCTTTATGCAGATTTTATTTCTACTGATCGTAACAGGATCATGTACGTTACATACAAGTTTACGGGATTCAGGGAGATATCGAAGAACGGTGACGTTATACAGCTTGTTTCAGAAGCCGAAAAGCCTTTTAAATATCCCGATTATATCGACGTTGATGCTGATATAGAGTTTTGATTTTGGAGGAGCAATATGAGTACAAATGAAGAAATGCAGCTTATAGAGGCAGTCAGGGAATTTGCTGAGAATAATCTGAATGATCCCGAGTATCTTGAAAAGTTCTCACCAGAGATGTGGGAAAAGATCGCAGACTTCGGACTGCTTGGTATAACTGTCGATGAAAAGTACGGCGGACTCGGAGAAAGCTATCGTACAGCGGCGGCTGTCTTTGAGAACCTTGGATACAGCTGTAAGAACAATGGGTTCGTTTTTGTGGTGAACAATCATATCTGGGTATCTCAGAACCTGATATATCTTTACGGCTCTGAACAGCTCAAGGATAAGTATCTTTGTGATATGACCGCAGGAAAAAGGATAGGAGCTATCTGTATAACCGAAGCCGAATCGGNNCGCTCTTAGCATGGTCACAAGGGCAGAAAAAACAGATGACGGTTATATACTTAACGGTAGCAAGGCTTTTATCTCTAACGGACCAATTGCGGACATCTTTATTGTTTTTGCGCGTACAGGAGAAGGAAATAACAAAAGCTTCACAGCCTTTGTTGTGGAAAAGGAGTTCCCGGGCGTGAAGATAGGCGCGGATATCGAAAAAATGGGATTGGGTTCATGCCCGACCTCGGAGATCGTATTTGATAATTGTATGATTCCGAAGGAGAATGTTCTGGGAAGGTACAATTTCGGTTCTCTTATAATGACAATGGCTCTCGAATGGGAGAGATGCTTTGAGTTCGTTCCCCATATCGGAGCAATGAGAAGAGTCATGGAAAGATGTATCGAACATGTAAGATCAAGACAGCAGTTCGGCAGACCTATCGGAGATTATCAGGCTGTTTCTCATAAAATAGCAGATATGAAGGTAGGGATCGAGATGTCAAGAGCTATGCTTGACCGTATAGTTGATCTGAAGGATAATATGAAGACTGCGTTTATAGATACTTCTATATTCAAGCTATATGTGAGCGAGGCATACATAAAGACCTGCCGTGACGCAATGCAGATCTTCGGCGGATATGGTTATACCAAGGAATATGACATTGAACGTGAGTTGCGTGATGCGCTTGCCTGCAGTATCTATTCGGGAACAAATGAAATGCAGAAGAACACCATTTATAACTTTACAACAAACGGGGAGTCATTATAAATGATTAAAATAGTCGTTTGCCTTAAAATGGTGCCCGGAAAGCTTATTGATGCAGAAAGAAGCGGTCTTATCATCAATCCCTACGATCTTTTTGTGCTCGAGAAGCTTGCCAAGCTCAAAAAAAACACTGATATCAGTGTTATCGGTATTTGCATGGGCGGAGAGAGCGCAAGAGAAGGACTTGTAAGAAGCAAGGCACTGGTTTGCGATGATATATACTGGCTGAACGATATTAAGTTTGCTCAGGCAGATACCATTGCGACAACAAAAACTCTCTCTGCGGCAATAAAAAAGTATATTCCCGATGCGGATGCAGTCATATGCGGCGGACATGCTATAGACGGCGAAACAGGTCAGGTGCCTGCGGAGCTGTCCGAAAAGCTCAGGATCACTTATTTTTCGTCCGTTACGGATATAGAAAGCTTCGGTCATGATTCAGCTGTTATCGTGAAAAAAGATGAAGGGCACGAAATGACTGTCAGATGCAGATATCCTTTCCTGCTAAGTGTGGACAGTTTCCTCACATATGCATCTAATCTGAATATCATTGCACTTAAAAGAGCTCAGAAATGGGAATACAAGATCATAAGCTCGGAAGAACTGGGGATAGCTCAGACTGATTGCGGAGCAGCGGGATCAAAAACAAAGGTCATAAATTCCGTAAACATCATTTATAAGAAAGAAAGTATCGAGGTCGGCGGCAGTATTAAAGAAAAAGCTGATCACGTTAAGAAGCTTTTACAGCAGTAATTGAGGTGACATATGGATAAAAGAAATATTTGGGTCGTATGTGACGCCTTTGATCATGTGGACAGCTTTACAGGACAACTTGTTTCAAAGGCGTATCAGCTCAGCAAAGAGAGCAATGGTTGCGTTCAGGTGATTTTTTTAGGAAATACCTCAGAAGATGAGCTGAAAAGGTGTGCATTATACGGCGCAGATGAGGTCGTCTATCAGCATTGCGAGACTAAAGACGAGAGGCTTTGGCTGGATATACTGAGTGATATATACAGTTCTATTGGTGCTGATGTCATAATGTTTACAAACTCTGATTTTTCAAAAACTCTTTCTTCGTTCTTTGCCTCAAGGTTTGAATTCGGTCTGACTGCCGACTGTATCGATATATGCTTTGAAGATGAAAACGGATTTGTCTTTGAACGAGCGGCTATGAGCGATTCCGTACAGGCTCGGATAATCTGTATCGATTCTCAGTGCTGTACTTGTACAGTAAAGAAGAATGCTTTTGTAGAGAATGTGATAAATGAAGTAAAAGAACTCAGCATAAGAAAATGGGATTATAAAGGCAGTTTCAATACAGATGATACATATGAAGTTATAAGCTGCGTTAAAAGAGAGATTGAAAACAGCGCTGATCTGGACAATGCAAAAATTGTATTCGGTGTTGGCAGAGGAGTAAAGGATAAAGAGACCTTTGATTTGATTTGTCAGGCAGGGAAAAAATACAATGCTGTTGTCGTGGGAACAAAATGTGTCGTTGATGACGGTCTGCTGCCGAAAAAGTATCAGGTGGGCCAGTCGGGACGCAGCATAGCGCCGGATATCTACATAGCATTCGGTATATCTGGAGCTAACCAGCATCTTGTTGGAATAAGGAATTCAAGACAGATAATAGCAGTGAATAATAATGAGAATGCTCCTATATTCAATATTGCAGATGTAAAGATAGTTGCTGATGTAAAGGAGTTTATAAAGGAATTCTCAGAATAATCTATTGTTTATGACATTAAAAGGAAGAAAAGATGTATAAATCTATTGTTTTTATGTTTGCAGGGCAGGGAACTCATTATTACCATATGGGAGCTGATCTGTTCAGTAAAGACCTTGTTTTCAGACAGAATATGCTTCGGCTGGACGATATCGTCAGAAAGGAATGCGGCTTTTCGGTCATAGACAGGTTATATGACGAAGAGCACCGAAAAACAGATGATCTTACAGATCTCGGAACAACTCATCCTGCCATATTCATGACCGAGTATTCACTTGCTCAGGTAATGAGATCTAAAGGCGTCGAGCCCGATTATGTAATGGGGTGCAGTCTTGGTGAAATAGTTGCTCTGGCGGTTGCCGGGGCTGTTTCGGCGGAAGATGCACTGAGATTCGTGATAAAACACGCTCAGACAGTTCAGCAAACAGTTGAATACGGCAGAATGATATCTGTTTTTGCTGACAAGTCGTTTTATTATGAAAATAATGATCTGAAGCTTAACTGCGAGCTTGCAGGCGTTAACTACAGCGGTAATTTTATAGTTTCGGCGGCACAGGATAAAACAGCAGATGTTACAGCATTCCTGAAGCAAAAAGGTGTTATTTTTCAGGAGCTTCAGGTCAGCTATCCGTTCCACTCGTCAATGTGTATGAGATCAAGGGACGCAATGAAGAAGCTTAACGGAACAATTTCTGTGGGAGTGCCAAAGATACCAGTTATTTCCTGCCTTACGGGAGAGATAACAAATAGCATCGATTTTGAACATATGCTTGACATCCCTGTAAAAACTATGCAGGTCAAGAAGGCTTTTGAAGCTGCCGAAAAAACAGGACCTAAACAGTATGTCGATCTGTGCTTTACAGGTACGATGGCGAACTTCATCAGATATAACGAGCGCAGGGATACTGCGACAGATATCGTGGCAATGGCTTCCATAATGCGTGATTTTTCAGAAAGCTTCAAGAACAACTATGAAAAGATCAAGCTTAATATGGTGGAAAAAGAAAACTATACGGAAAGGAATAGAAAAATGTCCGACACACTGATATATGCATTTCCCGGACAGGGCTCGCAGAAAAAAGGAATGGGTGAGGAACTGTTTGATGAATTCCCCGAATATGTAAGGCGCGCTGATGAGGTTTTGGGATATTCCATCAGGGACCTTTGTCTGAACGACAGCGAGGGAAATCTGAACAAAACAAATTATACGCAGCCTGCACTTTATGTGGTCAATGCGCTGAGCTACCTGAAGAAAATAAAGGAGACAGGCAGAAAGCCTGATTTTGTTCTCGGTCACAGTCTTGGCGAGTATGATGCATTATTT
>DLOO01000009.1:88294-89468 GCA_002479645.1 Lachnoclostridium sp. UBA7482
ACTTGTAAAGATACGCGGTCAGCTCATGTCAGAGATAAAGGGCGGTGCAATGGCGGCAGTCATAGGTCTTGATGAGGAGACTATCAGCAATATCCTTACAGAAAACGGTCTGACAGATCTGCAGATCGCCAATATCAATTCTCCTGTTCAGGTAATTCTTTCCGGAAAAAGAGATGATATCATCGCAGCGGAGCAGCTATATATGGACGCAGGTGCAAGAAAATATGTTGTTCTAAATGTGAGCGGTGCTTTCCATCATGGGAAATACATGAAGGCGGCACAGGATAAGTTTGCGGAATACCTTGATAAGATGACTTTCAACAAGCTTCAGATACCTGTTATCTCAAACTATACCGCTCGTCCGTATGATGATCTGCGTTTAAAGGAGACCCTGAGAGAGCAGATGTCGCATGGTGTCAGATGGGTGGAGAGTATTAGATATCTCCTCGCTGAAAACGAGCCTGTATTTGAGCAGATCGGTCCAGGAGACACAGTTTATTCTCTGATGATGATGATAAAGAGAAAGTGTGAGCCATTATCGGAAGAGGAGAGAAAGACGAATATCCTTGATGATGTCCCTGTTGAAGCAGTAAATGTCCAGGAACCTGAGACCGGTACAAAAAAAGGATTGACCGCCTCGGAGCTTGGAAACATGGCATTCAAGCAGGAATTAGGTCTGAAATATGCTTATCTTGGCGGAGGAATGTATAAGGGTATCGCTTCTCCGCAGATGGTGATACGCTTAGCAAATGCAGGAATGCTCGGATTTCTCGGTACCGGGGGACAGTCTTTCGATAAGATCAGAGAAGGTATAAAGCTTATCCGATCATCTGTTACGGACGGTGCTTTTGGTGTCAACTTCCTTTTTGATCCTGATGATATGAGAAAACAGCTTGAACTTGTTGAGCTTTTCATCCGGGAGGATGTTCGCATTATAGAGGCAGCCGCGTTCATGAGCATAACCATGCCTCTGGTATATTATAAAGCAAAGGGACTGTCGGTAGATCAGACAGGAAGTATAGTCCGCAAAAACAAGATATTTGCAAAGATATCGCGGCCTGAAGTGGCAGAAGCTTTTATGAGCCCCGCACCGCAGAAGCTGCTGAATGAGCTTGTTGAAATGGGGAAGATAACGAAGCTTCAGGCTGATATTGCCGCTTCACTTCCTATAGCT
>DLOO01000009.1:89480-97628 GCA_002479645.1 Lachnoclostridium sp. UBA7482
CACACTGATCAGGGCGTAGCTCTTGCACTTTTCCCGGCTATAAAGAAGATATGCGGAAATTGCATGAAAAAATACAATTATGCTGATCGTATATATATAGGTGCAGCCGGAGGAATAGGAACACCTGAGGCAATGCTTGCGATGTTCATGCTTGGGGCAGACTATGTTCTGACCGGTTCATTGAATCAGTGTACAGTCGAAGCTGATACCAGCGATGCCGTCAAGGATATCCTGCAGAATATAGGAGTACAGGATACCGGATATGCACCTGCGGGAGATATGTTTGAATACGGTGCAAAGGTTCAGGTGGTAAAAAAAGGCGGCTTTTTCCATGCAAGAGCTAACAAGCTGTATTCACTTTATTGCAATAATGAGTCACTTGAGGAGCTCGATGAGACTACAAGAAAGAATCTTGAATCAAAATACTTCAAGTGCTCGTTTGACGAAGTTTATAACAAGGTAAAGCAGCATTACGATCAGGATATCATCAGAAAAGCGGATAATAACCCGAAGTATCGTATGTCGTTGATATTCCGCTGGTATTTTCATAATGCTACTGTTTCGGCTATATCAGGTGATATGGATAACAAGGTGAATTTCCAGATACACTGCGGTCCTGCTCTCGGTGCTTTCAATGAGTGCGTGAGGGGTACAGAGCTGGAAAGCTGGAAAAATAGGCACGTTGACAGTATAGGAATTTTCCTTATGGAAGGAACGGCGATGCTGCTTGAGAAAATGATAGGCAGCTACAGTAAATAAATGATTAATTTTATCAGGAGGAAATAAAGATGGATAAGGATCAGATCAAAAGCATTCTGTTTTCAAATATTGCAGATATAATGGACATGGACGAGAGCGAGATAGATGTTCAGGAGAGCCTTCGCGATCTCGGAGCAAATTCTGTTGACAGAATGGAGATAATTGTTGAGACGATGAGAAAGATCGGCGTAAAGATCAATATGCTTGAGTTTGCTAACATAAAGAATATTCAGGAAATGGTGGATTTCTTATATGAGAGATCAGAAAAGTAACCGATCTGTTCTCATAACAGGAATGGGATCGCTGAATTCGGTTTCAAGAAATGTTGAAGGCTTCAGAGAAGCCTTGTATAACGGCAGATGCGGAATAGCAAAGTCCTCTGAAGGAAATGAACAGATATCATTCGGAGGCTTTATAAAAGATCTGGACTTCAGAGGACAGACAGACAGCCTTGCTGTTTCGGATGAACTGAAGAAAAAGGCTGTATCGCTGGGAAGGCGAGCACCTGATGGGATAAAGTATTCGATACTTACTTCTCTTGAGGCATGGGCACAAGCAGGCATGGAGGGGAGAGAGTGCGACAATACCAGGATAGGAATTGTTCTTGCAGGTTCAAATCTTTCCGTTAACGAGCAGTTCAGAGTTGCTTCGGAATACTCAGATCAGCCTGAATTCATCTCTCCGTCCTATGCTTTCCAGTTTATGGACACATATCATATAGGTGTCATAAGCGAGCTCCTTTCTGTTAAGGGTGTCGGTTTTTCTGTGGGAAGTGCTTCTGCAAGCGGCAATTCTGCTATAATACAGGGGTATAACCTTGTGAAAAACGGAAGCTGTGATATCTGCCTTGTGGTTGGTACAGCAGCTGATCTTTCGTACATAGAAAAACACGCATTTGCAAATCTTGGGGCTCTTGGCGGAAAGGATGCTTTGATTCCGCCAGAATCTGTTTATCGTCCTTTTGATAGGAAGCATGACGGTTTTATTTACGGACAGGGGGCAGGATGTATTATCCTTGAGTCGTCTGATACAGCGGAAAAAACTAAAGCTCTGGCTGAGCTTTCAGGGGGATGCATAGTTCTTGACGGCAATCATGGTCCCGAATGTAATCCCGATGGGGAAGCAAGAGCAATGAGAGCTGCAATTGAGATGGCAGGTATAGAGTGCGGAGATATTGATTATATAAACGCTCATGGAACGGGTTCTCCGCTTGGGGATGAAAGTGAAGTCAGGGCTATCAGAGAAGTGTTCGGCAGTCATGCTGCTAATATCAGGATAAACTCAACGAAGAGCATTATCGGCCACTGCCTTTTTTCAGCAGGGGTGTGCGAATGTATAAGTACAGTTATACAGATGACAAATAGTTTTGTTCATCCAAATATCAATCTGAACGCTCCCATAGATGAAGGGCTGAATCTTGTAAAAGGAATGTCATCTGAGCACAGTATCAGATATGCACTCAGCAATTCCTTTGGGTTCAGCGGATTCAATACATCTATAGTGCTGAAAGCACTTGAGGGATAATTCTGAAAGGAGGTATCCTGCATCTGTAGCAGGATAAAAGAGAATGAGAGTCGGAATCGAAGCGATTAATTTTTACGGCNNTATAAAAGTAAGCGATATTTTTGAAGGAAGAGATCTTGATAAAAGTCGTTTTTCAAATCTTCTCATTGATAAGAAGTCTGTAGCTTTACCATGTGAGGACCCTGTAACTCACGGAGTAAATGCTGCCAAACCTATCATAGATAATCTTTCCGAGGAAGAAAAAAACAAGATCGAGCTTGTAATAACTTCCAGTGAATCAGGCATAGATTTCGGAAAGTCGATGAGCACATATATTCATGACTATCTCGGACTGAGCAATAAGTGCAGATTGTTTGAGGTAAAACAAGCGTGCTATGCGGGGACAGCTGCCTTTAAGATGGCAAGTGCATTCATTGCCTCAAATGTATCTCATGATGCAAAGGCACTGGTCATATCCTCCGACGTTTCAAGAGAGGCTGCAAGAGGCTCATATGCCGAGCCCTCTCAGGCAACGGGAGCGATCGCAATGCTCATAAGCTCACATCCTCATGTGCTGGAGCTGGATCAAGGGGCATACGGTATCTACGGCCGTGAGATCATGGACACTTGCCGTCCGCGTCCCGAACTTGAAACAGGCGATGCTGATCTGTCTTTGCTGGCATATCTTGACTGCCTTGAAAACTGTTATAATGCATACACAGAGAAGATCAGGGGCGTCGATATTCTTGATACCTTCGGGTATATGGTGTTCCATGCTCCTTTCGGAGGTATGGTGAAGGGCGCTCATCGAAAGCTCATGAGAGAGCATACTAATCTGTCAAAGGACGAGATAGAGAGAGATTTCGATAAAAGAGTTCTTCCTTCTCTTTACTATTGCAAAGAGGTAGGAAATATATATGCTGCAACAGTGTATCTTGCACTGTGCGGCCTTATAGATTCTGAGGATATAAGGGCAAAAAAACGTATAAGTATGTATTCTTACGGTTCGGGAAGCTCCGCTGAGTTTTACAGCGGTATAATATCCCCTGATTCAAAGGCTGCACTTGCAAAGATGGATATCAAGGGTGAGCTTGATAAAAGGTACGTTCTTGATATGCAGGAGTACGATAATATACTCAATGAGAATATGAAGCATATGTTCGGAGTTCAGAACTACAGGTTCGAGACCTCAAATTATCAGAAGGTATATGACCATTTTTTCAAGGACAGAGGTCTTTTGGTGCTTGACAGCATTTCTGATTTTCACAGAACATATCGTTGGAGTTGATCTGAAATGGATTACAGGAATATCTTAGTCAGCAATATATATGGCGGGATCAAGATCGTCATCAACCGTCCACAGCAGAAGAACAGTCTTTCAATGGATCTGGTGAAGGAGCTGAGAGGAGCTATAGAGGCTACACTGGACGATAAAGATGTGAAAGTTATAATCATTACGGGTATCAATGACAAATTCTGTACGGGAATGGATTTCAATCAATGCGTTTCCGGAGAGCATGGCTCTGATTTTACAGTATATTATATGGAGCTTCTGAAGCTGATCTCGACGGTGTCAAAGGTAGTTGTCTCGGAAGTCAACGGAGAGGTAATGGCAGGTGGTATGGGACTTGTTGCTGCAAGCGATCTGGCAGTTGCCGTGCCGGAGGCAAGATTCAGCTTATCCGAAGCCATTTGGGGAATTATCCCTGCNNAGATATTCTTCTGTACTTTATCCAGGCTTCAGTCAAGCATATCGTATGTCTCTGACAGCTCTCCCCATAACAGCAGATCAGGCATTGCAGCACGGCATAGTTGATGCTGTCGGCAGCAATACCGAAAGAGAGACAAGGACTCTTTTGTCAAGAATTTACAGGATGGATTGCTCAACTATTGAGCGGATAAAGAGCTATTACAGAAAGATATGGATAATAGATGACGATATGGAGAAACTGGCTGCAAGAGAGAGCGCAGATGTTATACTCAGTGATAAAGTACAGAAGAATATCTATAATTTCATCAATTATAAGAAGTTCCCCTGGGATGAATAAACGGGTGTAAACGCTATTGATTCGTAAAAAGGATGGAAAAGTTTTTATGGAGACTATGAATCGTAAGAAGGTACTGGAATTAATAAAACAGAAGAGCATTTCGGCTGAGCAGGGACTCGAATTGATAAAACTTATGGAGAATGACAGCAGGAAGAATGACAGTGTTGACATAGCTGTTGTAGGTATTGCGTGCAGACTTCCCGGTGCCAATGATCCTGACAGCTTCTGGTCTAACCTTAAAAACGGTGTTTGCAGCGTTAAGGATATATCAGCCGACAGGTTTACCGAAGGTATAGATGGTATTTACTGCAAAAAAGCAGGAATGCTGGACAGTATCAATAAATTTGATCCTCTGTTTTTTTCCATTTCTCCAAAGGAAGCGGAGATCATGGATCCCCAGCAGCGTATATTCCTCGAAGAATGCTGGAAGCTTTTTGAGGATGCAGGCTATTCGCCTGCTGAGCTCAGAGGCAGTAGATGCGGAGTGTTTGCAGGAGCGGTTTCGGGTGACTATCTAAGTGTACTGAAGGACGCTGAGCTGGAAAACGAAGGAGATGCTCTCCTTGGTATGGCACCGTCTATTTTAGCGTCCAGGATAGCGTATTATCTTGATCTCAAGGGACCGAGCATATCTGTGGAAACAGCCTGTTCTTCAAGCCTTTCTGCATTGCATATGGCATGCATGAATATCCGAGAGGGTACCTGTGATATGGCTATAGCCGGAGGCATATCCCTTTTCCCTGATACAGGTCTGTTAAGACGCGCCTGCAATCTGAATATGTTGTCGCCTTCCGGCGTGTGCAGTCCCTTTGACAATAGTGCTGACGGAACTGTCCTCAGCGAAGGTGCAGCTCTGGTACTGCTCAAACCTGTTGATAAGGCTTTAAGAGATAAGGATCATATCTACGGAGTCATAAAGGGAATAAGCATAAATCAGGACGGCAAGACAAATGGTATTACAGCTCCGAGTATCTCATCTCAAAGCGAGCTTGAAAAGAGCGTGTACAGAAAATATGGTATAGATCCGGAAAGGATCATATACATTGAGGCGCACGGGACGGGAACAGAACTTGGTGATCCCATAGAAATAAAGGCGCTCTCCGAAGCATTCAGGGAGTTTACCGACAGAAAGAATTACTGTGCAGTGGGCTCTGTAAAGTCCAATATAGGTCATTGTACGATCGCATCGGGCGCNNCGCAGGTCTTATCAAGCTGCTATTATGTATGAAAAACGGTGAGATACCTGCGACTCTGAATTACACTTCGCCCAATGAGCATATAGATTTTGAAGGCAGTCCTTTTTATGTGGCTGATAAAAAACAGAAGATCGAAGCGGGAAAAGGCAAAAGCTATCTTATGGCACTGAGTGCATTCGGATTCAGCGGAACTAATTGCCATCTTGTAGTCGAAAATCATAGTGAGGAACACAGTGCATCTGATGATATAAGATCGCTTATCCTGCTGTCAGGCAGAAAAAAGAAGCAGTTGAGAGCAAGGATAGACAGTCTGAGAGAATACATCAGGAATAATATGCAAGAATTAAGACTCCAGGACATCTCTTATACTCTTGCTATTGGAAGAGAGCATATGGCAGTGCGCTATGGCANNTGGCTTCTGGTGCAGCAGTATCGGAGAACTGCTGGAAAAACTCGGCTGCATCGCAGATGAAGAGTTCTGTGATATTAATTCTGCTGGAAAAGTTACAGTGTCAGAGGATGAGACAATTAAAGAATTCTATTCGGTAAAAGAACCTGATTTCGGCAAATTGTTTGAGAGCAGGGAATGCTTTAGGATATCTTTGCCGACTTATGAGTTTGAGGAAAACGTGTACTGGCCGAAAAGAAAAGAAGCATTACAGCCTGTTGGCGAAAAAGCCTCTGTAACGGGAAGAAGATCATCGACTGATAGTAAGGATATGATTTCTTCGGCAATAATGAATGCATTAAAGAAGGTCCTCAGGGTATCAGATGATGATATTTTCGGAGATATCCCATTTGCGGAATACGGAATGGATTCCATAACTGTCATTGACATTATAAACAGTATCAATTCCGAACTTGGTATCGAACTGCCCAAGACAGCGCTTTTCAATTATTCCACACTGAATGTACTTACAGAACATATCAGCGAAAAGTTTGTCATAGACAATGACACTGTATCAAAGTCTGATGAGCTCACGGCAGAGAGTGTTACGAATGATGAGAATGACGAGATAGCGGTTATAGGTATATCACTGAATTTCCCTGATGCTCCCGATCAACGTATATTCTGGGAAAATCTCAGAAGCGGCAGAAACTCTGTAAGAGATGTTACCAGATGGAAGGAAGAGGATTACTATTCTTCTGATAACAGGAAGAATACGAGTTACAGCAAGTGGGGAGCCCTTATTGACGACATATCATTGTTTGACGAGGCATTTTTCCATGTCACTCCCAAGGAAGCCGAGGAGATGGATCCGCAGCAGAGATTGTTCCTGATGGAAGCATACAATGCCTTTGTTGATGCAGGATACCGCTCGGATGAGCTTTACGGCTCGGATTGCGGAGTTTTTGTAGGCTGCGGAAGCAGTGAATACGGTACTGCCATCGGAAGCAAGGCGGACAAGCATAATGCACATTTCTTTTTGGGAAATATTTCTTCAGTGCTTGCTGCAAGGATATCATATTTCCTAAATCTCAGGGGTGTGAATATTGCTGTTGATACAGCATGCTCTTCTTCACTTGTTGCCATAGATATGGCTTGTGAGAGCCTTAGGAACCATAAATGCTCCATTGCTCTGGCAGGCGGAGTATATCTTATCCCGTCCTCGGATTTCTATGTGAGTACAAGCAATGCAAAAATGCTTTCTCCAACAGGAAAATGCCATACCTTTGATAACAGTGCAGACGGTTTCGTACCCGGAGAAGGCGCGGCTGCTGTTATACTGAAGCCTTTGAAGCAGGCGATAAAGGATAAAGACGATATATACGCTGTTATATGCGGCAGCGGCTGCAATTATGACGGCAAGACAAACGGTATAACCTCTCCCAGCGGACCGTCTCAGTCTGAACTTGTCAGGGACGTATATTCCGCATACGGAATAACTCCTGACAGGATAGGCTATGTGGAAGCACATGGAAGCGGTACAAAATTAGGGGATCCTATCGAGGTAGATGCCCTTTCTGAGGTGTTCGGAAAGTATTCTGATGAAAAGCAGTTCTGTGCAATAGGTTCCGTAAAAACCAATATCGGACATTTATTGTCTGCTTCCGGCATAGCAGGATTTATAAAAGCAGTCCTTTGTGTGAAGAACTCGCTTTACGTTCCTTCACTTAACTTTGAACAGGCGAATGAAAATATAGACTTTGCCAACAGTCCGTTTTATGTCAACACCGAAACACGGCCGTGGAGGTCAGATGACAGGCTTGCTGCTGTCAGTGCTTTTGGTGTAAGCGGTACAAATGCCCATGTTGTTATAAGAGACCACAAGGACAACAGAAGCCCTTCGCCCGTAAAGAAGCACTATCTGTTTGTTTTTTCGGCTAAGGCAAAGGTTTCTTTGGAAAAGGCGCTTGGACAGATGGTGATATGGCTCGAAGACAATAATGAAGTCTCCCCGTTTGAAGTGTCTGCGTCGCTGATAGGATGCAGAGATCAGCACGGTTTCAGAAAGGCATTTGCAGCAGACGGTATAAGTGGTCTTACAGCTCAGCTCAAAAGCTTTTTGTCTGATATCGGCAGAGAGTATCACGTTATAAAAAGAAAGAGGGAAACCGTTGATATTACGGAGTTGTACCTCAATAACGCAGATGTAACATCTGAAACGGTTCAGAAACTTGCAGATGATTTTGAAAATGGT
>DLOO01000009.1:97671-102124 GCA_002479645.1 Lachnoclostridium sp. UBA7482
TTGAAGCCGTTCTGGAGCGGCGAGAAAAAACAGCCTGTGCATTTCTACGGAAAGCAGTTTACAGAGACGCCTTACAATGGCGGCAATACCATAAAAGGTTCTCATAACTGTCTTGTTATATCGAACAGCCGCATTTCTGATAGTGTATCAGAGCATTTCCACAGTAAAAACGGATATACTACAGTTGATGTCTGCGATCTTTCACGCATGGCAGGTCTAATTGATATGTCAGCGTATGATACGGTCATAGACCTTGCTGATATAGAGAGTAATGAGAACGGGAACTGTGCAGACAGGTTAGAGTTCCTGAAAAGCTTCATTGCAGGAAATAAAAAGAAGACAGTTTATGTTTTCCATTTTACCACGGGGCTGTTTCCCTTTGACAATGAGAAAGTATCAGCTGATGGTGCAGAACTGACTGGCGTTTATAAGCTTCTTGGAGCTGAGTGCCGAAGAAGTATTATCAAAACAGTGGATACTGATGTTTTTGATATCAGCAGTATAACCGAGATCGCAGCTTTTGAAATGGAAAATGATACGGAAGTGACAGAGGTATGCTACCGAAGAAACAAAAGATTCATTCCTACAGTGTCAGAACTGGTGCTTTCGTCGGAAAAGGCTGTGTTCCGTAAGATCGGAACATATATCATAACAGGTGCCGCAGGAGACATAGG
This sequence comes from Lachnoclostridium sp. UBA7482, assembly GCA_002479645.1. Taxonomy (GTDB): domain Bacteria; phylum Bacillota; class Clostridia; order Lachnospirales; family Lachnospiraceae; genus ISDg. Next base: position 98,346 of record DLOO01000009.1, read on the forward strand.
AATTCAGATCATAAAGCATCTGATCAGCAGAGGCGTAAGGAATATAGCTGCATTTATTCACAGCAGGGATATTCCTGTCGAGATCATGGTATACGCAGCGAAAAATGATACTAAAATAGATCAATACCGTGTTGACCTGTCTGACAGCAGAGCTGTTGCTGATGCCGTAAGTAATATCCGGTGCAGAAGCCATGTGAATGGAGTTATCCATTGTGCGGGCTGCGTTGGCAGCAGCACTCCGTCTTTTTTACAGAAAAGCGTATCAGACTTTGAAAAGACCTTCGCTCCCAAAATATCAGGAACGAGAAATCTCTACAATGCACTGAGAGATGCAGAGCTCGATTTCTTTGTGATGTTTTCGTCGGTTTCAGCGTTTATTCCAGAGCTTGGAGCTGGTGTGATGGATTATGCTTCGGCGAATGCTTTTTCCGAGTATTTTGCGGAGTATATCGCAGCAAGTTTCAATGGTGTACACGCTGTGTTCTGGCCTGTATGGTCAGATACCGCAATGGGAGCTCTCAAGACGTCAAAGTTTTACGATATGGGCTTCAGAAGCATATCCTATGATGAGGGACTGGATATTCTGGACAGGGTGATAGCGTCAGATGCGACTGTTGTTCTTCCTGTTCTTGGTGATGACTTCGATATGCAGAAAGCATTCAGTGTAAGTCCGCGTCAGCTTGCTTCAGAGATATCCGAAGTAAGGAAAGAAAAGAGCTGCGGCACCAGTGACAGTCTTGAAAAAACTGTTATGGAAGCCATTTCAGCTGAAACCGGAATGGAAAATATAGACTATGATGACGATTTTTACGATCTGGGTATTGATTCCATCATTATGATAGATGTAATGCAGGTCTTGGAGGAAAAACTGGACATAGTTATGGATCCTGCTGCATTTGTTGATTATCCTTCAATAAGGAAAATGAGCGATTACATCAGAAATAATTTTGAAGTCGAGACTCAGCCGGCTGAGCAGGATATTTCGGTTGAAACAGTAAGAGAGGATATACGTTCATCTGTAACAAGCGGAGATGATCAGGCGGATAAGAAAAAAAAGATCGCTGTGATCGGCATGGCGTGTCATTTCCCGAAATCTGAGAACATTCAGGGCTTCTGGGAAAAAATCGTTAATGGTATAGACTGTATTTCCGAGATACCTTCGTCAAGATGGGACTGGAGAGAGTATTATTCCGACAGCCATTGTAAGGGTAAGACGATCAGCAGATGGGGCGGATTTATAGATAATATAGAACTGTTTGATCCCGGATTTTTCAATATTTCCGAGAATGATGCAATATATCTTGACCCGTTGGTAAGACAGTTCCTTGAAGTGACTGCGGAGACCTTTGATGACGCAGGTTACACCCGCGAAGAGATAGCAGGCAGGAAAATAAGTGTTATCGCAGGTGCTCGCTCGGGTCCTTTCAGTGAGAAATATCATACTGATTCGGCACATTCTATTACCGGGATGGGACAGAATTTCATAGTTGCTCACGTTGCACAGTTTCGGGATCTTAAAGGTCCGGCATTTACAGTTGATTCAGCCTGCTCTTCATCTCTTATGAGTATACATCTCGGATGCAGGAGCATATTGAACGGAGAGGCGGAGATGGCTGTTGTCGGCNNGCGGAGGTACAGAGATACTTCTGGACGAAAAGCCGTATATTCTGCTGAGCAGTGCAAAAGCGCTGTCTCCCGACGGAAAGTGTTATACCTTCGATGAGCGTGCAAACGGTTTTGTTCCCGGTGAGGGTTGCGGTGCGGTGCTGCTGAAGGAATATGAAAGTGCTGTCCGTGACGGAGATAAGATATATGCCGTTATCNNCTTATCGAGGCTTCGGCGGCAAATAATGACGGAAAGACCATGGGCATCACGACACCTAATCTTAAAGCGCAGAAGGAAATAATACTGACTGCACTTGACAGGGCTGACATAGACCCTTCTACCATCGGCTATGTGGAGACTCACGGTACGGGAACAATGATCGGTGATCCTATTGAACTCAAGGCACTGTCAGAGGTATATTCCTCGTTCTGTGATAAAAAGAGATATTGTGCTGTAGGCAGTGTAAAGACCAATATAGGACATCTGATGAGTGCAGCGGGTGTTTCGGGGCTTATTAAGACAGCACTGGCAATACATAATCGTATAATACCTCCGACACTTAACTGCATTACTCCCAATCCGCGTTTCAGGTTTGACGATTCACCGTTCTATGTTGCAGATAAGGCTGAAAAGTGGGATTCTGACAGAAGAGCGGCTATAAGCTCATTCGGATTTGGCGGCACAAATGTACACATGATCCTTAGCAGTGCTCCTGATGGATATATCCCGAGAAGATGTGCCCTTAGGCAAATAGCTTATAATAAGAAGAGATACTGGCCTGAACAGGGAAGAATTGAACGCAGCCCTGCTGATAGGATGCTCAGAATACATAAAGTTTATTAAAAGGTGAACAATATGAAGATGTTGAAAAGCTTTGAATATAATGTGACAGTAAAGAATGATGATCTGATAGTATGCGATCATCGTGTGCATGGCGTAAAGATCATGCCGGGTGTAACGTTTCTGGAGCTGATCTATGAGATACTTGCTAATGAAGGGTATGACAGGAGAGATTTTGTCTTATACAATGTTGTTTTCAAGCGCCCTGTTTCAGTATCTGACGGTTACAACAGAAAGGTCAGGATAAAGCTCTTTGAGACAGAGGCGCATAACGGAGAATTCAACATCTTCGCAGACAGTATACACCTTCTCAACGATTGCGAGACAGGTGAGTGGGTACATAATTTCGAGTGTAATATCAGGGCTTCTGAAGGTCACGGGCAGGACGACAGGATAGACATAGACGAGATAAAGCGTACAGCCTTATCATCTGAGGATATGGATATCGTGTATAAGCACGCAAGAGAGTATGATATAACTCATTATACCTTTATGAAGAGTCTTGGAACAGTTTATTATCTTGGTCAGACTGTGTGTGCAGAACTGCATCTGAGCGAAAAGGCACAGGATTATCTTGATGTATTTGTATCTCATCCCGTATATCTTGACGCAGCGACGCTGATCGCACCTTACTACGCATATCTCAATTCAGAATCGACAGGAATGGACCTTACAGACAAGCGTCCTTTTATCCCAATATGGATAAACGAGATAAGAGCCATGAGAGATCTGGGCAGAAAATGCTATATCATTGTAAGAGTTAGTGATATAAATATCCATTCCGATGTAATGTACACGGATTTTTATGTGTATACAGAATCAGGCGAGCTGGCATTGAGCTTTAAAAGGTTTGCCTATAAGAAGATACGTTCAAACGAGCTTATAATCAGCCTTGAGAACGGGGATGATGATACTGTACAGGAGAATGCCGAGAAAGTCGCCGCTTCGGCAGATAAAGCTGAGTACAACGGCGAAGATATCACTGAAATGCTGAAAAGCATACTCCTTGAAGTTGCAGACGGCAGGATCAAAAATGTCAATACCGATGAGACTTTTTATGATATGGGACTGGATTCCGGAGATCTTCTCCAATTCGTCAAGATACTGGAAAAAACTATCGGACATACTCTCTATCCTACGCTTTTGTTTGAGTATCAGACGATCTCCGAACTGGCTGTTTATCTAAGTGAAAACTTTGATATAGAACCTGTGAAGGCAGCTGTCAGCAAGGAAACTACAACTGATACTGCTGTCAGGACCGAACTGCTCTTCTTTACATCTGCGGAAAAAGAACAGGGACCTTTTCTGAAGAGAAAGAGGTCGTCAAACGTTT
>DLOO01000009.1:102146-108994 GCA_002479645.1 Lachnoclostridium sp. UBA7482
GGCAGAGACAGATCGCTTATTTGTCGATGCTGCCGTTAACTGCGTTCATGACGTAAAAGGCAGTATTGATATCACAGATACAGTGGATGAGCTTTATATACTGGTGCCTATAACGGAATGTGACGGTCGGGAGGTAATAAGGCTTCTTTACGATATATCCATGTACATTCTTGATAAAAAGCTGCTCAATAATATCCGACTTGTATTTGTGTCAGATGACAGAGGGAAAAACGCTTCTCCGTATAGAAGAGCAATAGGCGGATTCATAAGGAGCCTGCACAAGGAGTATCCGACTATTTCCGGCTGTTACATTAGACTGGAGGATAATTCTGCCGATAGTATAAAAGTATCAGAGCTTATTGCAGAGAGTGATCTTGAAAGCTCTACGGGTTATCATGAGACTATCCTGAAAAACACAAGAAGGTATGCAGTGCTGTCAGAGCCTGTCAGTGTACATGACCGTGCTGTATCAGCGGCAGCAGGCAAGTACTGTCTTATAACAGGAGGACTTGGAAAGCTTGGTATAATTACAGCACGTCATATGATCGAAAAGTATGGCGTGAAGATCATACTTTTAGGACGACGCAGCGAAAGTGATCCCGGAGTTGCAGAAATCCTTTCCGGTTTTTCTTCGGAAGATATAAGGTATTACAGTGTGGATATCGCGGATCAGGAACAGGTTGAGGAGCTTTGCAGGAGACTGGACTCGGAAAGAATAAGCGTGAGTATTCTGATACACTGTGCAGGGATCAATCATGAAGCATTTATAAATCGTAAGGACATGGTCGATATAAATGATGTCATAAATGTCAAGACGGAAGGCTGCAATAATCTGGACAAGTGTTTTGGAAATGCGGAGCTTGAGCATTTTGTGCTTTATTCATCGATATCCGGCGTTACAGGTAATGCGGGACAGACGGATTATGCTTACGCCAATGCCTATCTCACTGCCTTTGCACAGAAAAGAAACAGAATGGTGAAGTCAGGAACGCGTTGCGGCAGGACTGTAAGCATAGAGTGGCCTCTCTGGCGAAACGGCGGTATGACAATGAAGCAGGAGCAGCTTGAATTGCTGAAAAAGAAGCACGGTCTTGATCTGTTGGATGATGACGAAGGCATGAGGATTCTGGATATTGCTCTTGCAGGTGAATATGATAATCTGACCGTGTTCAAGTGTTCATCAGAGAGTGCGGCGAATAATATCGACAGTCTGCCTGAATTGACATACGATGACCATGAAACTGAAGTTCCTGACAATGATATCGCCATCATTGGTATAGATATACGTTTCCCCGGGGCTGATAATGCGGATGAATTCTGGGAAAAGCTTAAAAATGGTGAGGACTGTACCGAAAAGATACCCATGGACAGATGGGACAGCAGTAAGTACACAGGTGACGGCATATATTGTACAAGAGGCGGATTTATTGATAAGTATGATGCATTTGATGCGGATTTCTTTAAAATATCCGATGATGAGGCTGTATTTATGGATCCTCAGGAAAGACTTTTCTTACAGTCTGTATGGCACGCGGTGGAAGACGCCGGCTATACAAGAGAAAGCCTCAGGGATAAAAACGTATCGGTTGCCGTAGGTGCAATGTATAATCATTATCAGCTTTATTCAAAACTTAATTCCGGCATATATGATGTGGGAGCAGGTGGAGCGGCGTTTTCAGCTATTGCAAATCGAGCTTCGTATATCATGGATTTCCATGGCGAGAGCTTTGCTGTGGATACCGCGTGTTCTTCGACAATGACCGCATTGAAGAGCTCGATCGATTCCATTCTTCTCGGAGAAACGGATATAGCAGTTGTAGGCGGAGTAAATCTGACCATACATCCATCAAAGTATGAGCTGCTTTGCAGGGCAGGTTTCCTTTCCCATGATGGAAGGTGCAGGTGCTTCGGCAAGGGCGGGGACGGTTATGTTCCGGGCGAGGGTGTAGGAGCGTTTGTGATAAAGCCGCTGTCTGAAGCAAAGAAAAACGGCGATCATGTTTACGGCATTATAAAGGGCATCGCGGCAGGTCATTCCGGAAAGACCAACGGATATTCTATCCCCAACCCTAAAGAAGAGGCTGCGGTCATGGATAAAGCAATAAGAAAGAGTGGAATAAGTCCGGAGCAGATAACCTATGTAGAGGCACAGAGCTCTGGTACAGAACTTGGCGATGTAATTGAGTTCTCAAGCCTTGAAAAGGTATTTTCGTCTGTCGAAAAAAAGGGATACTGCACAGTAGGTTCCGTAAAAGCGAATATCGGACATCTTGAAGCGGCTTCAGGTGTTGCATCACTTGTAAAGGTGCTTATGCAGATGAAGAACAGGCAGCTTGCTCCTTCAGTGTACTGCGATCCGATAAATCCTATGCTTAATATCAAGAACAGTCCCTTTGTAGTATCAGAAAAGCTGTCAGACTGGGACAGCACAGCGCTGCATAGAATGGCGCTGATAAATACCTTCGGAGCCAGTGGTTCTAATGTGAGTCTTGTGGTTGAGGAAGCCGAAGAAAGTACATATTCTGCAATAGACGGTGTTATACCGGTATTTGTGCTTTCTGCTCGCCGCAAGGACGTTCTGAGAAAATATGCAGAGAGTGTTCTGAGCTTTGTTTGCGGAAATGTTGATGATAGAAACATCGGCAGCTTCCTGTACACTTATCAGCTTGGAAGAGAATTGATGGAGCAGAAGGTAGTGTTTATCGTCCGTACAGCTGACGAGCTCAGGGAAAAGCTCGGTGTATTTATCAGTAACGGCACTGAAGGACTCTCATGTTTTAAGGACGATGGATATTCCGATTATATAGAAGAAATAAAGAACGGCAGGACAGATCTTCTGAAGGGCTTTTATTGCGGAAAGAAGATCGGCAGAATGTCAGTTCCCGTGTATCCTTTCCGTGAAACAAGGTATTTCCCTGAAAGGCTCTGCGGAGAAAAGCATAACGTTGATGCGTATACCGAGAATGAAAACGATGTTATGATGCAGCTGCTTGAAAGCGTATATTCAGGCGAGCTTGAAGATGATGCAGCGTATGCTTTGTTGGAGGAATTATAATGAATGATCAGATAAAAGAAATACTGAAACAACTGAAAGATAAGACCATCACACCTCAGCAGGCAAAGGAGATGATGCAGCGTGTCAACAGCGCTTCGGAGAGAGATACAGTTAATGTGAAAACTTCTTCTGCTGATGTTGCGGAATGTACTGCTGATCTGCCGATAGATACAGTCAATAACGAGGTAAAAAGGATAGCTGCCGAAATAATGAACGTTTCCCCCGAGGACATAGATGTAGATGTGGATTTTGGCGAGTACGGACTTGATTCTGTAAGCATCGTTATGTTCATTGAGAAGATAAATGATTTTTACGGCATTGAGGCATCTCCGGCTGTATTATTTGAGCTCAAGACTCTTAACGATCTTTCGGAATATCTTATAAGAGACCACAGGCAGGCTGTTTTTTCAACATTTTCTTACGACAAGTGTTATTCAGAGAATAAAACTACCGAGGCACAGTCAGCCACTGTATCCTGCGATGATAATGAAAGAGTATCTGAAGTTGATGTATCATGCGGACTGAAAGAAGATGACATAGTAATAGTAGGTATGAGTTGTGTTATGCCTAAGTCAGAGAACAAGGAAGAATTCTGGAAGCGCCTATGCGACAAGGAATGCATGATAACCGAGGCGGACAGGACAAGATGGAATGATAATGCCGATATCAGCGGCATATACGGTGGTTTTATCGATCATCCTTATGATTTTGACCCGATGTTTTTCAATATATCCCAGGCTGAAGCTGAGCTTATGGATCCGCAGCAAAGAGTGTTTCTGGAACAGGTATGGAATGCTGTGGAAGATGCCGGCTACAAGATGAGTGATCTTTCAGGTGAAAAGGTCGGTGTATATGCAGGGGTCGGTACGCATGATTTTACTGAGGTACTGCTTGAAAGCGGAAATATCGAAAAGCCGTACAGCGCTACAGGAATAGCTCATTCTGTGCTTGCAAACAGGATATCATATCTTTTTGATTTTAAAGGACCCAGTGAGCCGATAGATACAGCCTGCTCAAGTTCACTTGTAGCAGTACATAATGCTGTTGAATCTCTCAGGGCAGATGAGTGCAGGATAGCCATTGCAGGCGGCGTAAATGTCATGATATCTCCCTCCTTGTTCCGTGCATTCCAGAACAGTGGTATGCTCAGTCCTGAGGGGAAGTGTAAGACCTTTGATGCAAAAGCTAGCGGATATGTCAGAGGTGAAGGCGCGGGAGTGTTTGTGCTCAAGAAGCTCTCGGATGCTATAAAGGACAGAGATCATATCTACGCCGTGATAAAGGGCAGCGCAGTAGCTCATGGCGGAAAGGTATCGTCACTGACTGTGCCTAATCCAGTTGCACAGGCAGAGATGATATGCGATGTATGGGAACATTCTGACCTGGATATAAGCAATCTGTCATATATAGAGGCTCACGGAACAGGCACTGCACTTGGCGATCCGGTAGAGGTGAACGGTCTAAAGAAGGCATTCAGAGCGTACTGTGATAAAAAGCATATCTCTTTTTCCGATATTCCGGAGAAATGCTATCTCGGTTCGGTAAAACCGAATGTGGGACACCTTGAGACAGCTGCAGGCGTGGCAGGTATGGCAAAGATAATCATGTCAATAAAGAATAAGTTCCTGCCCGGAAACGTTAATTTTGAAAAGCTCAACCCATATATCACATTTGAAGATGTGCCATTGCAGGTACTTGAGAATGGTGTGAAGTGGGATAACAGGGAAGGCGCTGACGGTGTTGAACCTCTTACTGCGGGTATCAGCAGTTTTGGCTTCGGCGGCGTGATCTCTCATGTCGTTTTTGAAGAGTATATAGATAGCCGAAAAAAGAGCTGTGTAGATTCAGAAGAGGTCTTTATCCTCTCTGCTGCGACTCGGAAACAGTTGAATGAATACTGTATAAAGCTTCGTGATTGGCTGAAGGAAGAGAGAGAAAATGTAAGGTGCAGTGACATTGCGTTTACTCTTATAAACGGACGAGAGGAATTCAGTTCACGTCTTGCTTTCACTTTCAGTTCTGTTGACGATCTTGAAAAAAAGCTTTCCGATTTTATCGGCGGTGTGATGTNNTTTGCGGTGAAGCTGAGAACAGCTCCGCAAAAGCTGTCATCTGTGACCGTGCAAATGCATCCGAATGTGCAAAGCTCTGGACAGAAGGCAGAAATGTTGACTGGAGCGGTATGATCTCTTCAGACGCATTCCGAATTTCCATGCCTACATATCCTTATGCAAAGCATTTCTGCTGGCCTGAACAGAACAGGGTCAGACTTTCCGAAAAACTTGATACATTCATTGACAGGAATATATCAACGATAAACGAGCATCGTTTTGTGAAGAGGTTCACTGTTAATGATAACTATGTAAAGGATCATATAGTAGGGGATAAATATATGCTTCCCGCAGCTGTATCGCTTGAAATGGCACTGGAGGCCTGCAGGCTGTCTTCTCAGGATCCGCAGATCAATCAGGTTTATTCGGTTGAGTGGAAAAGAGCGATACTGATAGGTCAGCCCTATACTGATGTGATCATAGATCTTTATCCTGACGGGGATGATATATTCTTTGAGATCGGCCTGCTGAATACTGACGGTGACACAGAGGTATGTGTTTCAGGATATGCAGCTTCATCAACAGCTGCGGACAAGCGCGTTGATATAAATGATATTCTGAACATCTTTGATGACGAGTATTCAGAAAAGGAGATATATGATTATTTCGACAATGTCTCCATGCTCTACGGCGGAGCGCTGAGATGTGTTAAAAATGTCAGGGTATCCGGCGGTGCAGCTTTGGCAAGGTTAGATACCGTACAGTGTTCTGCTGATGATTTTATACTGGTTCCGGCGGTAACCGACGGAGCTTTCCAGTCCTTCATTACTATAAGCGACCTCAGATTTAAAAAGAACGCTTATCATCTGCCCTATTCAGCTGAAAGGATAACAGTCTCCGGGAAAGCTTCAGATATCTGCTATGCATATATTCTGAAAACTGATGAGACGGATAGCATACGAAAATACGATATCACCCTTATAAATGATAAAGGTATTGTTTTTGCGGAATTCAGCGGTATGTGTACACATTCCTTTGCTCATGACAATATTGGCGTGATTACTTATTCATATGAATATATCAGGCAGGATATTGAAACTTCAGCATCGGGTGATGATATATCTTATATCGTAATAGACACCGATCAGAGCTTTTGTGATGAACTCAGAAGGTGCAGCTCTGATGTGAATTATCTGGAATATGTTCCTTCCGCAGATATCATGACAGGCTTGAACAGGATATCGGACAGCTTTGAACGACTTTACAGAGGCCTTAAAGATCATATCGCTGTGATCAATCTCACAGACAGAAACAGTTCCGAAGGCGCTGATGAAAGCATACTTAAAAGTGCGCTCATACCTATGAGTATAGCTAAGAAGCTTATGGATGACAGATCCGGCAGGAAGCTGTCCTTCATAAATGTTTATAGCGGTGATAATAATGATGTCAGCTATTACGCTGCGGCGGTGGCATTCGGCAGATCACTGAATAAGGAATGGGATAATTTTGACCTGAAGAGCATCAGGACAGACGGAGTTTTTTATAACAACAGGAAGCTTGCTGATATAGTGCAGAACGAAGTGAACGATCCATCATGCTATGATGATATATGCTATAACGGCGGCATAAGAATGGTGAAAAAATATTCCAGGATCGAAGAAGCTGTATCTTCATCCGATAACATAAACAGGAACGGAGTCTATCTTATCGCTGGCGGCGGCAAGATAGGCGGAGATCTTGGT
>DLOO01000009.1:109006-116313 GCA_002479645.1 Lachnoclostridium sp. UBA7482
ATCGACGAAAACATTGCCAAAACATCAAAGTACAGTGAGAATGCAGATATTTCATGCTTCAGAGGTGATATTACCGTAAGCAGTGATGTAGCCGGATTAAGCAGATATATCACTGAACGATATGGCAGACTTGATGGTATCTTTCAGTGTGCAGGCCGTATCAGTGATTCTAACGTTGCAAACAAGAGTACTGATGAATTCCTTGTAAACATTAAGCCCAAGGTCCACGGTACAAACAATATACTTTCGCTTACAGAGCAGTTCAGCGTCAGATTTTTGGCAATGTTTTCGTCGATAAGCGCTATGTTTGGAAATGAAGGTCAGAGTGATTATGCATATGCCAATGCGTATATGGATTCAATTGCTTCAGAAAACACATCCGACTGTCATATGCTCTCTGTTCAGTGGCCTTTGTGGAAAGACGGCGGAATGAGTGTTGACAAGAGCAGGATTGATTATCTCAAGGAAAGATTCGGACTCCACCTGCTCGGAACAGATACAGCTTTTGAGCAGCTAAGCAGACTCATATCCTCAGACCGAGAATTTGAAGCTGTAATGTATGGAAATATCGGTCAGATAGCTGCATCTGTAGGAGCAATGTATAATAAAGACAGCGTCCCAAAGGCAGATGCGTCAGCATTAACGTCTGATGTCGGAGATCTTGTGATATGGCTCAAGGAGCTTTTTGCAAAGAGTTTTAAAATCAGTCCTGAGTCTATCAATGAGAAACTTCCGCTGGAGAAATACGGTCTCGATTCCATAATGATAATGGACCTCAGCAGAGGACTTGAAAAGTATTTCGACAAGATAAGCAAGACCATGTTCTATGAGTGCCTCACTTTGAAGGATATAGCCGATTACCTTGTTGAACACTATCCCGAGGCTGTAAACGATATCCTGCCAAAGCGCGGAAAAAGCAGTGTTGATGAGCAGATCGCTGATATAAAGCCTGCGAAGAAAAGAAAGGCATACTCACGGGAGAAAAGTTCAGTTGATGAAAATGAAGATATTGCTATTATCGGTATAAGCGGCAGATATCCGCTCTCGGATGATCTTTCGGAGTTCTGGACAAATCTTTCCGAGGGAAGAGATTGTATTACCGAGGCCGGAAGAGTACGCTGGGATTCTGACGGGTATAACAATATAACAAGTTTCATGGGCGGTTTTATAAATGACTATGATATGTTTGATCCTCTTTTCTTCAATATATCTCCGAATGAAGCAGCAACAATAGATCCTCAGGAGAGATTGTTCCTTGAAACTGTATGGCATACGATCGAAAGCTCAGGCTACAGGAAAAGCGACCTTGAAGGCTCTAATACAGGCGTATTTGTAGGAGTCATGTACGGTCAGTATCAGCTTCTCGGCGTAGAGGAGACTGCAAAGGGAAATAGAGTTTCTGTTCCGTCATACTATGCTTCTGTGGCAAACAGGATATCATATTTCTATAATTTTACCGGTCCGAGTCTTGCACTGGATACCATGTGTTCATCTTCTCTCACGTCAGTATATCTTGCGTGTGAAAGCCTGATAAGGAACGACTGTGAAACTGCTATAGCAGGCGGTGTGAATCTTTCCATACATCCGCACAAGTATTCTATACTCAGTCAGACCGGATTCATTGCGCCAAAGGGTAAATGCAGAAGCTTCAGTGCCGACGGTGACGGTTATATTCCCGGTGAGGGTGTGGGAGCTGTACTGCTCAAAAGATATGATAAGGCGGTTCATGACGGTGACAGAATATACGCAGTAATAAAGGGCGGTGCACTGAACCATGGCGGAAAGACCAATGGCTATACTGTACCGAATCCGAATGCGCAGATGTCACTGATATGTGATGCTATAGACAAGACAGGTGTATCACCTGATTCGATACAGTATATCGAAGCTCACGGTACGGGAACTCCTCTGGGTGATCCTATCGAGATAAACGGTATAACAAGAGCTTTTCGTAAATATACCGATAAAAAAGGCTTCTGTTCAATAGGTTCGGTCAAGTCAAATATTGGTCATCTTGAATCTGCGGCAGGTATTGCAGCTATCACAAAAATAGTATTGCAGATGATGAATAAGAAGCTTGTTCCGTCCATACATTCGGAGAATATAAATCCTGATATAGATTTTGGCTCCACTCCTTTCTATCTTCAGAAGGAACTGACTGACTGGAAAGTCAGCGGCGGAGCTAAGAGAAGAGCTGCGGTAAGCTCATTCGGAGCAGGCGGCTCCAATGCACACCTTATCCTTGAAGAATATGTTGGAGATCATACAGTTGAAAGCTATACTACAGATGATGTATATGTAATACCTGTATCTGCTGCTTCAAAGGCAAGCCTGAAGTCTTACTGCGGGCTCCTTATAGATCTGATAAAAGAAAAAGATGACGTGACTATCGGAGATATAGCTTATTCCATGGCAGTATCAAAAGATGCGCTGAATTACAGAGCGGCATTTATCGTCAGTGATAAGGACGAGCTGACGGAACTCATGAGAAAGTATACTGATGGTATCAACGATGAAAAAATTCTTGTTTCTTCATTCTATGACTTTGATGAAGTCAAGAGCAAGTATTCTGACAAGATTGATGAAATCAGCAGTCGGGCAATCAGAAACGCAGTCAGATGGTGCTGTTTTGATGATCTTGACTGGAGAGAGTACTACGGACGCAGCTTCAGAAAGATCTATCTCCCGTTATATCCCTTTGAAAAGCACAGATGCTGGATAAAGACGACAGGCAGCGCTTTGACAGTGGAAAGCAAAGGAATAGACTGGATCGACGGATTCAATATCTCCGATAATATGAACTCGGGAATTGAGATGAAGAAGACGTTGAGTTCGGATGATGCATATATAAAGCATCATATGGTGCTGGGGCAGCATATCCTTCCCGGAGCATTTTCGGTTCACATCATATGGTCTGCATTGCATAAGCTTTTCGGTGATACGAAATTCCGTATCGAGAACCTGACATGGAGAGAAAAGATCGCAGTAGACCATGCAAAGGACCTTATCGTCAGGATAACGAATGACGGAGAGTATGTCATAGCTGAATGCTTTGACAGGAATGACCGCAGCAGTATATATGCTGACTGTAAGGCAAAGAGAATCAGTGAAAATCTTGGTTATGCAATAAATGATATAAACGAACTCAGAGAAGGCTGTTATATAAGCGTTGACGTTGAGCAGCTGTATGAATACTTTTCAGAGGGCGGTATAGTTTACGGAGAAAGCTTCCGTCTGATCAAGGAACTATGCGTCGGAAACGGAGAAGCGGTCGGCGTGATAGAATCGAAGTATACTGTACATGGTTTCGATCCGACTATCATTGACGCTGCATTCCAGACTATATCAGCAATATATCTCAACAGCGACAAAAAGAGCAGTAATACAGCTGTGCCTTACAAGATACAGGAGTATATCCTTTGCAATAAGGTCAGCAAAAGGTCCTATGTATACACATTCCAGAAGGATGAAACACATTTCGATATCGCTGTTATAAACAGCAATAACGAGGTATCTGTACTTATAAGAGACCTTGAGATAGCAGTGGTGAAGTCAGCAGGGAAGGACATTTCTTTGCCTGACAGATCTGATGAGAATATATCCGATAGTGAAATATATGATATTTGCTATGTGAATGAATGGAAGAAAGCAGATACATCGGATATCGTTTCGTCTTCTGTAAACAGTTATTCTGACAGTGTTATATTCTATACAAAATATACTGAGAAATTGAAGGATGCGATAATAAAGTACAGCAGTGAAACATGGACTGCTATAGAGCTTGGTCATGAAAACTATGCTGAAGGTGACCGCTATTGTATTGATGTCAATGATCCTGATGCTGTATCTGATCTGATCAGCAGGCTGAGCATCTCCGACAGGATACTCTTCCTCGGAAGCAGCGGCAATAATAATGAGATCGGTACAGCTGAGCTTGAAAGCATACAGCAGACAGGTCTGATGTCACTGTTCCGTCTGTTCAAGACTCTTGACGCTTCTTCAGCTGTAGATATAAAGCTCATCACTGACAGGGTATATCATACCGGAAATAATGACAGGAGCACATTCCCGTCAGATTCCTCGATGATAGGCTTCTTCAGAGCGGCTGTTTCGGAGTATCCGGAGGTATACGGAGCGGTTATAGATGTTGACACTGAACAGGCGGCTGAGAATAAAAACGGAGAGATCGACCTTATCCTGTCAGCTGAGGTGCAGAGTGCCCCCGGAATTATTCTGATAAGGGACGGCAGTGTTTTCCGCAGCAGACTCAGAAATTGCAGGAATGACGAACTCAACAGAAGACCTGCGTTCCGAAAGGGAACTTATCTTATAATTGGAGGAACAGGTGGTATCGGCTTTGAACTGTCGAAGCTTCTTTCCGAAAAGTATAATGCTGATATTATAGTTACCGGCAGAAGAGAACAGGATGAAACTATAACGGAGAAGATAAACACGATCAATTCATTTGGAGGCCGCTGTGAGTATATAAGAGCAGATGTTGCTGATATGCGGGATATGCAGGCGGTGCGTGAACACATTATAGCGAAATACGGTAAGATAGACGGCTTGATCCATTCTGCTCTGTATCTGAATGATGTATCTGTTGCGAATATGAGCGAGGATGTGCTGAAGAGTGTATTAAAGCCCAAAACATACGGCCCTGTGGTAATGCATGAGGTGTTCAAGGATGACAGACTTGATTTTGTTCTGTATTTCTCATCCGCACAGTCTCTTGCTCCTTCTCCCGGGCAGTCCAATTATGCAGCTGCAAGTGTTTTTGAAGATCGGATAGCAAGGTATTACTCATCACCGGAATACCCGTCTTGGGTCATCAACTGGGGCTATTGGGGCACAGTAGGCAGAGTTGCCAATGACCGATACAGAAAGAGTCTTGAAAGAAAGGGTTTCTATTCAATTAATATCCCCGAAGGGATGAAGGCAATATCTATGGTGATAGGTTCTGATTCGGAGCAGGTCGCTGTAATGAAGTGTTCGGACAGTATACTGAGCTACTTTGGATATCATGCTGATACCGAAGAAGGGATAACTGAGCCTTTGAGTGATAAAGCTGAAGAAGCACAGGAAGTTGTGACCGATAACGATATCAGAAACGAGGCTGTCGAAACAAGATCAGAGAGCGCTGCAAGGACAAATGATAATGCTTTATACGACAGAGTATACGGCATTATAATAGATACGATCGTCGATATACTTGGCGTTGATGCAAGCAGCATCGAAAAGAACAAGCAGTTCTCGGAATATGGTATAGATTCAATAACAGGTCTTGAATTTGTAAAGAGCATCAATGAAAAGCTGGGACTTGCAATGCGTACAACTATTGTATTTGATTATGGAAATGTGGATGCCTTGACTAAATACATTATTGCCGAATTCAGTGATAAACTCGGAAATAATATCTGAAGTTTGTATCCACGGAGGGTTTAAGATGAATTATGGAAAAATGAATGCTGATGGTGAGAAAGGCAACACAGTAAAGATCGGAAAGCAGAGGCTGAAGGGAATATTGCGGAATACCTCAAGGCTGTCTGTTGATCCGGGAAAAAAATACAAGGTCTTGCTTGATTCACCGGGTGAAGTAAGTGAGATCAGACTTGCTGTTCTGCCTGACATGAAAACAGGGGATAACGAAGTAAAGATAGAGGTCTATGCCTTTTCACTTAATTTCGGAGATCTTCTGTGTGTAAAAGGTTTATATCCCACAATGCCGGATTATCCCTTTACTCCGGGATTTGAGGTATCGGGAAAGATAATTGAAACAGGCAGAAATGTTAGCCGTTTCAAAAAGGGTGATTCTGTAATAGCAGTAATGTCTCATGATCTTGGCGGCCATAGTCAGATAGTTGTATCAGACGAAAGATTTGTTGTAAAAAAGCCTGATAGCGTTACATATGAAGAAGCTTGCTCCTTCCCTGTTGCATTTATCACAGTACATCATGTGTTCAGGAAAGCATTGCCGAGAAAAAACGAAACTATACTGATACATACCGCAACAGGCGGTGTGGGACTGATAGCTGTTCAGTATGCAAAAAAGTGCGGATTGAATATAATAGCTACAGTGGGCTCAGAGGAAAAGATAAACTATCTGAAGGGGATAGGAGTAGAGAATTGCATAAACTACCTCGTATCCGATTTTAAGGAAGAAGTTTTGAAGCTTACCAACGGAAGAGGTGTTGATATCATCATCAACACTCTTTCGGGTGAGGCTATATCCCGTAATATGGATATCCTTGCCCCCGGCGGAAGATATATGGAGATAGCCATGACAGCACTGAAATCGCTGAAATCCTTTGATATCTCCAGACTTAATGACAATCAGACCTTCTTCAGCATCGATGTAAGAAAGCTCTATAAGATAGCTCCCGAGCTTATTAACGAATATCTGGAGGATATGTATGATTTTCTTGAAAAGCGTGAGATCGTACCTACCGTTGGCAAGGTATACGATCTGACAAATATCAAGGAAGCCTTCTATGCTTTGGAAAACCGTGCAAATATCGGCAAGGTCGTAGTTAATGCAAGGATCGCGGCTCATGAAAAGAGAAGTGTTTCTTTGATCAGAATGCCTGCCGCAGAAAGCAATAACAGAGCTTTGAACGAGGAAATAGCGGTAATTGGAATGAGCTGCAGGCTTCCCGGAGCTGAAAATGCAGATGAATACTGGGACAATTTGAAAAACGGCGTGAACTGCATAGGTGATCTTCCTTACGATCGCTGGGGTTTATCTCCCGAGGACTGCGGTGAGCTCAGATGCCATTACGGTGGATTTCTTGAAAATGTCGGAGATTTTGATCCGTTGTTTTTCAATATGTCGGGCATGGAAGCAGAAATGGCTGACCCTCAGCAGAGGATACTTCTCGAGCAGATGTGGTCGGCTCTGGAGGATGCAAGCTGTTCAGCAGAGTATATGTCAGGCAGAAAATGCGGCGTATTTGTCGGTGTAGGTCAGGGAGATTATCAGAGCTATATCAAAGAGCGCGGCGGAGAGATAAATGCACAGTCATTTATCGGCAATTCCAGCTCAGTATCAGCTGCAAGGATATCATATTTTCTCAATCTGAAAGGTCCGTGCATATCCATAGATACAGCCTGCTCATCATCGCTTGTTGCTGTGGAGCTGGCGTGCAGGAGCCTCAGGAACGGCGAGTCTGAAATTGGACTTGCTGGCGGCGCATTCATATCAATGACACCGCACTTCTATATGCAGACCGAAAGATCAGGAATGCTTTCACCTGACGGAAGATGCAAGACCTTTGACAATTCGGCAAACGGATTTGTACCGGGAGAAG
>DLOO01000009.1:116334-116524 GCA_002479645.1 Lachnoclostridium sp. UBA7482
AGAGACAATGATCATATCTATGGCGTTATAGCAGGAAACGGTATCAATCAGGATGGCAAGACCAATGGTATAACAGCTCCGAGCACATTATCACAGACAGAGCTGGAAGCAGACGTATATAATAAGTTCGGAATTGATCCCGAGAAAATCAGTTATATCGAAGCCCATGGAACAGGCACAAAGCTTGGCG
>DLOO01000009.1:116588-116743 GCA_002479645.1 Lachnoclostridium sp. UBA7482
ACATAGGTCATACGGTCATGTCGGCAGGAATAGCAAGTGTGATAAAAGTCCTGCAGAGTATGAAGCATGGTATGATACCGCCTTCAATAAACTATGATACTCCAAATGAACATATAAACTTCAATGACAGTCCGTTCTATGTAGCCGATAAGCTT
>DLOO01000009.1:116767-120952 GCA_002479645.1 Lachnoclostridium sp. UBA7482
CTTCATTCGGATTCAGTGGTACCAATGCACATATTGTATTGAAGGACGCTCCTGCTGCATCTGCTGCGGTAAATAAGCTGCCTGTATATATTATTGTCTTGTCTGCAAAGAATCAGGCTTCACTTTGCAAAAAATATGAGGAGCTTTACTCATGGATATCTGATGAAGGAAATGATTCTTCCATACAAGATATAAGCTATACACTTCTCTGCGGAAGAACACATTTTACAGAACGCTGTGCGTTTACTGTAAGAAACAGGGATGAGCTCATAGAAAAACTTAAAGCTCTTGCCGTAGGCAACTATGCTGAGGGAGTATATCTGTCAGCTGATAATAAAGCACACACTGCTGATCTTAACAAGATCACAGAGATGCTTGCTGACGTGAGAGCAGTTCGGACCTACACAGAGGGAGCGGAAAAACTTGCTGCAGCCTATCCGGACGGTGAGACCATTGACTTTGCGGGAATATTTGAGGGCACTGGCAGAAAGATATCGATGCCCGCATATCCATTCAGCAGAAGGACTTATCTTTACGGCTATGATGAAAAAAAGCAGAGTATTAAGACCTCTCCCGGGATCAAAGCTGACGATGGATTAAAGTATGAGATAATCAGAAAAGCTGACAGTACGGAATGCAGAGTAAGCCTTTCACCCGGATTGACAGTAGTCAGAGATCACGTTGTATTCGGGCAGTATATAGTATCTGCTGCATTCCATACAGAGCTGATACTTTCTTCTGTCAGAAAAATAGGTGTTACCTGCAATTGCTGCATCAAGGATATCATGCTCCTGAAGCCGGTTATATGTGCTGAGGACGGAACCGAGATCAGGATCGTATTCTCAAGGGACGAAAACAGGATAAAAGTTAGGATCACAGATGATGAAGACAAGGTGTTTACTATAGGCAATATAGCTCCGGGAACAAATCAGTTTCGCAGCAAAAAAATGGATATCAGAGCTGTAAAAGCTCAGATGACAAGGAAAGAGGCTCCTTTATCGATATGGAAGCTTTTTGAAAACGGCGGAGTCCGCTACGGAAATGCATACAAAGGTCTGAAAAGCGTCGATCATAATAACACTATGGAGATATGCGCTATCGAATCAGTAAAGACCGGGATGGTGCATAATCCCTATGTTTTTGATTCTGCTCTGCAGGGAACATCGGTATTCTATAAATCAGCTGACGGAATGCTTGTACCGTCACGGTTCAGCACAGTCGAGTTCTATGCTCCTGTCCCGGATAAGGCATATTCCATTGCAATGAAGCAGAACGGAGCATTGTCGATATGTATTACCGATGAAAGCGGAAATGTATGCTCCTACATAGAGGGAATAGAGTACAGAGAGATCAGGAAAAATGATACCTCTGATGAAAGCGAAGATAAAAGCTATGATGAAATGTTCTTTATGCCAGTGTGGGAAAAGGTACAGACAGGCAGAAGCATAAATAAGTATAGCAATACGCTCTTTCTGTGTTTCAGAAAGATGCATAAGAGTGCGGTATCCATAGCTGACAGGGTGTGCTCGGATCATACTGTGATCGATATCGAGGACATTATAACAAAGGGAAGGATCGATATAGACAGACTCCTGAAAGCGGCAGACATTGCTTCGTTTGATTCGATTTTCATGCTTCTGGTAAATAATAATCTTCCAACGGATATAAAGGACATCTCTGTCGGTCAATGCAGAAGGAGCATAGAGCTCCTGCACGGATTGATGAAAAAGCTTTGCGGGCTCGGACTGGATTCAAAGAAGATAGTATGGAGAATAATAACAAATAATTCCTTCAACGTATCATCGGATGAGCTGATCGACCCTACCTTTTCGCCTATACACGGCATAGCAGCCACAGCTTCGGACGAGTTTATAAACTGGAATATCTGTTCATTTGATATAGACATAACTGACTGCACAAAGTACGACATACTCTCATGCTTCAAGGAATATGAAAGCGGAGGAATGATAGCAGTGCGCGGTCATGTTCCACTTCAGAGGAAGATAAAGAGAACAGACGGAATTATAAGCAATAACTGCTTTATCAGAAAAGGTACATATATGATCATAGGGGGCTTAGGCGGGATAGGCAGGACTCTTTCGCGTTATCTTGCAGATAAATATAAGGCACATCTTATACTTGTTGGCAGGAAGAAGGATAATGAGGAAATATCCGGCTTTGTTGATGAATTGAAAGCCGTTGGCGGAGATGCTGTATACTACAGCGCAGATGCCGGGAATGAAGCGGATATCGAGAATGTCATCCTCAAAGGAATAAAAAAGTTCGGACAGATCACAGGCTTTATACGATCTGCTATTGTTCTGAAGGACAGGATGCTCAGAACAATGACAGATGAGGAGATGAACGCTGTGTTGTGGCCCAAGATAAACGGGACGGTCGTACCCGCAAGGATACTGAAAAGACTGGGTACAGAACATATAGTGTTCTTTTCCTCAGCACAGTCACTGTTTCTGAGATCAGGACAGAGCAATTACTGTGCGGCGTGTATGTTTGAGGACAGCTTTTCAATGTTTTTAAAGAATAATATCGGAATGGATTCAAAGGTGTTTAATTTCGGATTCTGGGGAGAAGCGGGTATAGTTGCCAATAGCAGATACAGAGATAACCTCAGGAGAGCAGGCCTTGTTCCGCTTACAAACAAAGAGGGATTATTCGCTATCGAAAACGGGCCCTTTCCGAAGAGCGGACAGCTGGTCGTAATGAAAGCCGACGATAAGCTTCTGAGTATGAAATTAACGGATAATAATAATTGGAGGTCGGAAGAATGAGTGGCAATACATATGATTTCAGCATTGCTGATACCATCAGATCGGTAAAAAGTCCTGATAATGATTTCGCATTTACGGACGGTTATAACAAACTGAAAAAGATCGGATGCAGTATGGCTGTGGATTCATTGCACAAAATGGGATTTTTTTCGGTAAAAGGAAACATCGGTGTTGATGCTCTGCGGGAAAAACTGGGGATACTTCCCATGTATACCCGTATGTTTGAAGCAATTCTCAGCCTTTTGTCGGAAGAGGGGATCGTTGAACTTGAAGCTGATAACGTTCATATTACAGGAAGCTATGTGCCTTATCCCGAGGGCGAATACCGCAATGATATGGATGCCCTGCAGAAAGAGTACCCCGAGATAATGCCCTACAGCAATCTTATAGATCGTTGTGTAAAGGCATATCCCGAAGTGCTGACAGGTAAGAAGGGCTATACAGAGGTAATGTTTTCGGATAATACCGTATCACAGAGTGTATATTCAGGTTCGGGTGAGGTTGACTATTACAACAGTATAGTTGCACAGCTGATATATGATTATATTGCAGTCAATAAGGGCAGAGGCGACACAATACGTCTGCTGGAAATAGGTGCGGGAACAGGCGGCACCAGTAAGAGCGTGCTTGAAAAAATATCCCGATTTGTGGACGACAAGGAGGATATCAGATACTGCTATACAGATATCTCAAAATATTTTACGCTGTTCGGCAGAAAGACATTCTATGACAGGTATCCGATCCTTGATTTCGGGCTTCTGGATATAAATGGATCGCCTGCGGATCAGGGCTTTGAGTTAGGGCAGTACGACATCATTTTTGCCACTAATGTTATACATGCTACAAGAGATATAGCCAATTCTATATCAAATGCAAGGTCACTGCTGAAAAAGAACGGTATAATCATTATAAACGAGCTTATCAATAAAAATGACATTGCAACAATGACATTCGGTCTTACTGACGGCTGGTGGAGCTATACAGATGATATCAGGATAAGAAATACACCTCTTCTGACAGCTGAAAGCTGGAAAAAGGTCATGAGTGATTCAGGCTATAATGAGGTCATTGTTCATCCTGACAGTAGCAATTCACGTCAGGGCATAATCGTCGGTGTAAACGGCAGCCTCAGCAGATCCTCGGCATCTGAGGCGGAAAACACCTGGAATAGTAAAAACTCAAAGAAGGAACTTATAAAGTATCTTAGAAAAGTCTTTTCTGAGGTGCTTAAAGTTCAGGAAGAGGACATCAAAAATGATCTCACCTTTGAGAATTACGGTATAGATTCGCTTATTTCAGTAGAGATACAGAAAAGGCTGAGTGAAAGATTTGACGGATTGTCGTCAACACTTCTTTTTGAGTATAACACTATAGAAAAGCTTGCTGATCATCTTGT
>DLOO01000009.1:121044-121298 GCA_002479645.1 Lachnoclostridium sp. UBA7482
GATGAAAGCTTTTTCACATCAGGGGAAGATGTTTCCGATGCAATAAACGACGATACGCTCTATGAAGCGGAAGAAAAAACTGTGTCTTTTCATACTGACAATGATATCGCGATCATTAGCGTGGAGGGAAGATATCCTGATGCAAATGAACTCTCAGAACTCTGGGAGAATATCAGGAGCGGACGATGCTCTGTTACTACAGTTCCCGGTGACAGATGGGATACGGAAGCCAAGCTTTGAATAGTCGCAGCTCA
>DLOO01000045.1:0-5631 GCA_002479645.1 Lachnoclostridium sp. UBA7482
TCATGCAAGCATGGCTTTCATTCTTCCCGCATCCTCACTTTTGCCTTCGCGTACATTATACCATATTTATCGAAGAACGCAAGGGGGTAAATTTGGCGAAATATGAAATTCATCGGTATTATCATAGCGTGCGATATCCGAAGCGGCATCGGGCAGGAGGCGCCGGGCGTTTTACAGCAGGCTCTGTTCCGGCAGACGAGTTGATACCGCCGGTCATTCCGGTACCGCAATAGGACATTACCGGGTTAAAGTCAGTGGGCAGACCGTTGATGGATAATCACAGTATTGCAAAACCAATAAAAAACATGTAAAATGAAACAAAATGAGAGGCCGGGAGGGAGAGTTTATGAACATACCGGAAGAACTGTCTGCGCTCAGTGATCCGGAGTATCGGCAGTTTCAGGCAAATCTGACGCCAACTGTTACGATCGAGCGGATGATAGGAGTTCGCGTCCCGGTTTTGCGGGAATTTGCACGAAAAATTCACGGAACGCCGGAGGCGGAGGCATTTCTGCGGGAATTGCCGCACAAATACTATGATGAGAATAATTTGCACGCATTTTTGATTGAAAAAGAGAAACTGTTTGATAATTGTGCGAAAAAAGTGGATAACTTTCTGCCATTTGTGGATAACTGGGCCACTTGTGACATGATGCGTCCGAAGGTTTTTGGGAAGCATTTGCCGGAATTGCTGCCGTATATTCAGCGCTGGCTGGCTTCCGGCGAGACCTACACGGTTCGATATGGCATTGAAATGCTGATGAGCTTTTATCTGGACGAAGCATTTGCGACGGAGTATCCGGCGTGGGTGGCGGCGGTAAAATCCGAAGAGTATTATGTCAATATGATGATTGCGTGGTATTTTGCTACAGCGCTTGCGAAGCAGTACGAAGCGGCGCTGCCGTATCTTTTAGAGCATAAATTGTCGGTATGGGTTCACAATAAGACGATTCAAAAGGCGGTGGAGAGCCGGAGGATTGCGCCGAAACAGAAGGAATACCTGCGAAGCCTGCGGCGAAAGGGGTAAAGCGGTATACATGGCGGCGGAGAGCACGGTCTGCAATTATAAAAAGGGGTTAGGGAGCATAAGGAGAGAAGCATGAAAATCATTGAAGTTGAGCATTTAACGAAAAAATACAAAGAGCATCTTGCGGTGGATGATATTTCGTTTTGGGTCGGGGAAGGCGAGCTGTTTGCATTTCTCGGGGAGAACGGAGCGGGGAAATCGACGACCATCAACATGCTGTGTACGATATTGCAGAAGACGGGCGGAAAGGCGACAATCTGCGGGCACGAGCTTGGCAGGGAGGACGACCTGATTCGTAGCAAAATCGGTATCGTATTCCAGAATTCTGTGTTGGACAGTAAGCTGACGGTTCGGGAGAATATGATGACCCGCGGCAGTTATTACGGTCTTTCCAAGGAAGAGATTAACAAGCGCTTACGGGAGTTCGAGGAGCATTTTGAGATGAAAGATATCTGGAACCGCCGATACGAAAAACTCTCCGGGGGTCAGAGACGGCGCGTGGACATTATGCGTGCGCTGCTGCACGAGCCGCAGATTCTGTTTTTAGATGAGCCGACGACGGGACTTGACCCGAAGTCCAGAAAGCTGGTATGGGATTACATCAATTTCCTCCGTCAGAACAAGAAAATGACTATTTTCCTTACAACGCACTACATGGAAGAAACAAGGGATGCGGATCATGTCGTCATTCTGGATCATGGTAAAATTGTCTCAAGCGGTACGCCGGCGGAATTGAAGTCGAAGTACGCACCGGCGCGCTTCGTCTGGTATACGGAGAAATCCGAAGAGGCAGAGGCGTTACTTGCGGTTCTTTCCAAGCGTAAGATTGCGCTTTCCTTTGAATATGAGGTGGATCATTATACCGTCAAAATCGAGGGCAGCATTACCGAATTTATCTACGAAAATCGGGAAAAAATTACAGATTGCGAAATTATCAAGGGAAGTATGGACGATGTGTTCCTGAATCTGACCGGAAGGGAGCTGAAGTGATGAAAGGATTTATCGGACTTACGAAGAGAAATTTGCTGATTTATTTTAAGGACGTGCAGACGGTGATTTTTTCGCTGCTGACCTCCATTATCGTCTTTATGCTGTATCTCCTGTTCTTAAAAGGTAATTATGTGGATTCTATCAAGAGCGTAATGGAGGGTCTTGAGGGGCTTGTTTCCGACGAGTCGGTGGAGATGGTGGTTGACGGATTTTTGCTTACGGGTATTCTCGGGTCGGCAATGATTACGGTTTCCTTTAACTGTTTGCAGACGATTGTAAAGGATCGGGAAAATAAAATCGATTACGATATTTCCGCCACTCCGTTAAAACGATGGCAGATTATCCTTTCGTATTTTGTGTCCTCTACGCTGTCGGCGATTATTATGACCGGCGTGATTCTGACCGTCGGGCTTTGGATTCTGCACGGAATGGGAGATCCGCATATCTCCTCGCAGATGATTCTTGCTGCATACGGAATTGTTGTGCTCGGCTCCATTTCGGCAACTGCGTTTTTCATGATTTTGATGCAGTTTTTCAAATCCACCTCGGCAAGCGGCGCGTTCTTCGGTATGCTGTCCGCCGCCGCCGGATTTGTCATCGGCGCGTACATGCCGATTTCGCAGTTCTCCGAAGCGATTCAGACGTTCTGTAATCTGGTTCCGGCGACGCATGCCACGGTTCTGATGCGAAATGCGCTCTTAAATGGTTTGCTCGATCATGTCGATAAGGGAATCGGCGGTGTGGATAACGGGGTCTTCGTTGATTCGATGCGGGAAATTTTTTCCTTCAAGGCTGTGATGTTCGGGGAAAATGTTGGTATGAGTCAGTCGGTTCTTTACGTTGGCATTGCGACGTTGGTTTGTATCGTGGGAATGGTAATTGTTTATAATAAGACTTACAAGAGAAAATAGAAATTCGAGGATAACAGAGAATAGCTCCTACCGTAAAGAGGCAGGAGCTATTTTCAGACGCGGTAATTTTTATACATCTTTGTTAAAGGTGTATGCGAAGAAGCCTTGAAACCGCTTTTATTGCAAGGAATATTCCTTAACTATCACTTTTTCATTTTTTTCGTTCGTTTCTGTAATATGAGCAAATGTTCCCGAGAGTTCAAAGCATTTGCCGTCATCCATGTAAAATGCGCAAATCGGCATGTTGCTTTCCACACCATAAACATCCGGACCACCGGTAATTTCCAGTAGTTTCCACGACAATTCATTTGCGGCAGCGCTGTCTTTGGCAGAAGAAGCTTCCTTAAACATTGTGTCAAGATCTTCCATGGTAAGCTTTCTGCTCGATTCCGGCAGCTCCCCTAACAAATCTGCCATTTTGCGAATCGGCGCGATGACATTGGGGTGTTCTGTTCCCAACTGTGCTTTCATTTCGTCGGATGCTTCCCGCATGAATCGCTCATAAACAGCCAGATAATATTCTGAAGGTAGCTTGTACTTTTCCTGAAGCGTCTTTATTCTGTCAGCATTTTCAGAAGCCTTTTTTGATGATTCTTTACTGCCTGCTGCCAGGATAATACGTCCGCATACTCCCACGGCAAGGACACAAAGCATCACAGCGAGTACCGCAACAATTCTTGTTTTTCTCATAAGAACTCCCCTCCTTTAGGATTGTTTTGTTATATATAATGCATACGCATTATTTACACTATTATATTGCCATACATTGGTCCATGATTTGACCTTTACCTTGATATAATATTTTGTTGAAGCAGTGAGAGAAATAGATATATCTCCATCTCCTGTTGTATTTGTGTCGGAAATCAACAGCACTCCTGACGAATCATAGATATATAAGTCTGAGTCAAAGGCGGCCTTTTCGCCTACACGTATTTTGTATGTTCCGCTTGTTGAAGGCGTGAAACTGAAGCAATCTTCATCGCTGGAATAATCAAATCTACCGGTAGATGACCCATTTATTGCAGTCGATTTTTTAGGGCTGGATCCAGCGCAATCAGTTATTGAAAAAGATGTTGATGTACTTGACAAAGAATGACCGTTTCTATGCGGATAATCAACAATTGCGCTTTTTTTAATCAAATAATATCTAGGAGTCACCGCATTATATCCGCCGTTCTGAACCACAGATGCGATATTGCTATCTGTTATTAGCTGTGGTGAGTTTCCTTTTGACATATTTGTTATATCTGTTTCTCCCGGTTTATGTGACCAATATCCGTTAGAATGTCTCATGTAAAAATGAAAATCATAGAATAACTGTCCCCCATATTCAAACGCTCCAACAACCAATGCTATCTTTCGATATCCGGTTGGTACACTGGCCGAAGCAGTTGTTGAAATTATTGTCCACTCTGATCCCCATATACTGTTTAGGGATGAAAAATCGGCAAACATATTTGACTGAACAGCTGTGATAAAGTTGTTCGCATTTGTTATTGAATTGTACGATTGCATCAAACTCGAATAGGTAACTCCGTTGTTGGCAAATTCACCGGGTATCTGCCGGTACGCGCCATTATCCCAGACTTGAAGTTCCTTACTATATACCTGAATTGCATAACCATAGCAGTTCATTAATTTTTTTAAGTCATTATTATATACACTATTATCACCGTAAGTGGAGTACACTCTGTCTGAAGGTACTGCGGCATATGCCCATGATACATTTAACATCATCATTACACTAATGATGATACATGCCCAACATTTTTTCATTATTACCCCTCTATACTTTCTTATTTATTTTGCACAGAAAAGCCTGTATTTTAGCCATTTGTGCAATGGTTTATAAAGTTACAACAATGTCAAAGCATTTGATAATGGGCGAAAACTGTGTCATTTCTGGTTCAATGCACGTATGTTTCCAGTGAGTCCTAAATTCCTTCGTCCAGCCTACCCATAGTGGAGTGCCACCTCTGCTCCATTCCTTAACTATAATTAAGCACATTTCAATATAAAAAACAATAGAAAAGCCTCAGATTAGAAAAAGTTAAAAATTTTGTAACAAATAAAAACAGGGAAGCCCTCACGCTTCTGTGGCGGGTGTGAATTTTGATGAGCCATGGTGTTCCTCCCTCAGTAATATTGTGCTAAGAGTATATCAGAAATGAATTATCAATGCAAGGCTTCCGACGTGAAACGACAGAAAACGGACTTGAATGGTAAAAATAATAACAAAACTGTTAAAATTAGGTTATTTAACAGAAATCTCGCTAAACAAAAAAGAGAAGGATTCCTTATTATTATATGGGAAATTTATGTTTTGAAACGGGAAATTCAACCCCGTCCAAGAAAACGTTCACACAAAAAAACGTGTAATTTAATGTCAATTCCGGCACTAAATTACACGTTTGGGTTATATAATCAGAACACAGAAAATTCGTGCCTACGAAACGGTAAATGCAAGTACCGTGAACTTGTCGCCGGTATTATTTTTACCATTCAAGTCNNNCCTCCTCGGGGAATTTCTTTAACTCCTGATAGTCTGCGTAGCTGCCCCAGCGACCTTGGAAATTCGCATCGATGGTGGCGCAGCGCTCGTCGTCGATAAAGACGTCGAATTTGCCGCTCTTGCCGTCCAGTGTTCCGTAATAAACGATACCGATATTTTGGCCGGTCACTTCAAAGGTGGCGGTACCGGCA
>DLOO01000045.1:5638-6261 GCA_002479645.1 Lachnoclostridium sp. UBA7482
AACTGCGCGCCGCTAATGGTTGTTACCTCAAAACCATCGAGCGAGGCGGCTGTCAGATTGGTGCTGTCGTACATGGTGCCGTTTTCGTAGCGGGACAGAGTCTGCGGCTTCGTGGGAACGGTGTAAGGCTTATATTCCATTGTCGGAATCTGATCCTGAACGGAACGGAAGAAGTTGGTGAGCAGGTGGGCGATTACTGCGTGACCGCCGTTGTTCGGATGTGTTCCGTCGGGGGCGCCGACCGAACTCCAGGCAATGCTGCCGTCCTTGATGGAAGGATAAACGGCATTGCGGTAGCTAACCATCGGAACCTCGAGGTTAAATGCGATAACCTGGTGCTCATTCTGATAATCGCTGCCGTTTTCCTGGGTTAAGAACAGGGAAACAACGGCGGGATTGGTCTTGTAGTTTAAGATACGGCGAAGAAGGCTTTCGTAAGTTTCCTTGTTGTGACCGCGACAGTCATTTACGCTGAATTCGACAATCACAAGGTCGGGGTCATGGTCGAGAACGTCCTTCTGTACGCGGTGAGCGCCGAGGTAGGAGTCGGTTGCACCGATACCGGCATTGACATAATTAATCTTCGCATCGGGAAATGCGCGCTGCCACCAGTCCTGGGTCAG
>DLOO01000045.1:6289-8294 GCA_002479645.1 Lachnoclostridium sp. UBA7482
TAATGGAACCGCCGATAAATGCAATCGTAATTTCTTCGCCCTTGGCGGCACGAACCATAACGTCTGCCACACGGGTGATATTTCCCTGATTAATGACGGATGCTTTGCGCATATCGTCGGTAATGGTGACGTCTGCGGACTCGACCGGGTCGATTTTGTAGGTGGTAAGCGTCTGCGGAATCTCCGTGTGGTTCGCATACAAGTCAGCGGCGGGCTCCTCCGGTGTGGGAGTCGCATTTTCGGTGGGCTGCGAGGTGGGGGTCTCGTTGCCGGCAGCGGATTTTTCCGAGCCGCAGCCAAGCAGGAGTCCTGCGGATAAAGTAGTTGTCAGAGCGAGTACAGTTAATTTTTTCATGGAATTTCCTCCCGATTTCTTACATCTGTGTCGGCCGAAGCAGTTCTGACCGATAATATACTGCATACATTCTACAGGAAATTTATTTGAAAAACAAGTTACGGAAGCATTCAAAAATGTTACAAAATTGTTATATTTAGCCGAATTCGTTGACAGGAAATATTTTTCAGGTAAAATAAGGGTGTCCGGCAAACGGAAATGCCGGGGGGATATGAGGTGTGTAATGGTATTCAGCAGTTTAACGTTTCTTTTTTTGTTTTTACCGGCCGTGCTGATTCTGTATCTGGTGTGTCCGGCGAAGCTCCGTAATTGCCTGCTGCTAATCGCGAGCCTGTTCTTTTACGCGTGGGGGGAGCGCTTATATGTCGCAATTCTATTGTTCTCCACGATTTTTGATTACATAAACGGCAGTTTAATCGGGTGTTTCCGGGCAAATGGGCGCGAAGGTGCGGCAAAGGCAGTTCTGTGGATTTCCGTTGCGGGAAATCTCGGCATACTCTGCCTGTTTAAGTATTCCGACTTTGTAATTACCAATCTGAATCGTACCGGATTTTCGCTGCCGCTTCTCGGTCTTGCGCTTCCGATAGGCATCAGCTTTTATACGTTCCAGACCATGTCCTACACGATTGATGTGTATCGCGGGCAGGTTGAAGTCCAGAAAAATATCATCGCATTCGGAACTTATGTAACGATGTTTCCCCAGCTGATTGCCGGACCGATTGTCCGCTATAAGACGGTGGAGCAGGAGATGAACAGCCGCGGCGTGCGGCTGACGGATTGCGCTTATGGGGTACAGCGATTCCTTATCGGTCTGGCGAAGAAGGTGCTTCTGGCAAATGCGGCGGGCGCCGTCTATGAGGAAATCGCCGCAATGGGGAACCGTACGGTTGTGCTTGCATGGCTCGGGGCGTTGATGTATTTCTTCCAGATTTACTTTGATTTTTCGGGATATTCCGACATGGCTATCGGTCTTGGGCGAATCTTCGGATTCCATTTCCCGGAGAATTTTAATTATCCTTACATGGCGAAGAGTATTACCGAATTCTGGCGCCGCTGGCACATAACGCTTGGCACATGGTTCCGCGAGTACGTGTATATCCCGCTTGGTGGAAATCGCTGCGGAAAAGTCAGGCAGATTCGTAACCTTCTGATTGTGTGGGCGCTTACGGGCATTTGGCACGGAGTAGCATGGAATTTTCTTCTGTGGGGACTGTATTTCTTCGTACTTCTGGCGCTCGAGAAGTTCGCCTACGGCAAGACGCTTGCACGCGTCCCGGCAGCGCTTACGCATGTGTATGCCCTGTTTTTTGTTCTGATGGGATGGGTTCTCTTCAGCAATGATTCCCTGTCGGCGGTCGGCAGCTATCTTGAAAGCATGTTTTCGGGGGATGTGTGGTCTGCCGGAACCGGTTATCTGCTGCTGTCGAATTGGCTTCTTGTGATAATTCTGGCGATTGGCTCAACAGACCTTCCGAAGCGTATCGCATATAGATTAATGGATGCGCTTGGTCAAATGCCGGTGCTTCGTGCCCTGGTGCGGGACGTCGTGGGGCTTCTGTTGTTCGGGCTTTGTGTTGCGGCGCTTCTTCGCGACAGCTACAATCCGTTTTTGTATTTTCGGTTTTAAGGGAGCTTCCTGTATAATTCAAA
>DLOO01000021.1 GCA_002479645.1 Lachnoclostridium sp. UBA7482
CTTTTTTCTTTAGTGCAGGCACATTATAGACCAGGAAAAACAAAATGTAAATAGCAAAAAATCGGTACGAAAGCAGTAGAATTTTTGTGTGGATAAAGTGGAGGGTGTTGATAGGTTTCGCGGGGAAAATGGCGAATTGTGTCCATTTGCCGCGAAATGCGTCATTTTTAGCAGTTTGTATAGTGCAAAGGCTGTCCGAAAAGAAAATCCAGCAAAAAAATATCCACAGAAAACGAAGGACGTCTTGCTGTGGATATTGTTGATAACTTACCTTTTAAGTAGGGAATTGCCCACTTTTACTATATCTCCGGCGCCCATAGTTATTAACAAATCGCCGTTGACACAATTTTTTAATAAAAATTTTTCAATTTCTTCAAAGGAAGGAAAATAGTAGGCATCTTTCCCCGCATTTCGCAAATCTTCGCAGAGCATTTCACTGCTGATTTCGTTGGTGTTTGGTTCGCGCGCTGCATAAATATCAGCCAGCACTACCTTGTCGGCCAAAGTAAGCGCCTCGACAAATTCGGGACGAAGCGCCTTGGTGCGGCTGTAGGTATGAGGCTGAAATACGCACCAGAGCGTATTGTGCGGATAAGCCCCGGCAGCCTTTAGGGTTGCGGCAATCTCCGTCGGGTGATGCGCATAGTCGTCAATGATCGTTACGCCGTTCAGCTCGCCTTTCTTTTCAAATCGTCGCTCGGTTCCGTGGAAACGAAGAAGCGCCCGCTTTATGGTCTCAAGAGAAATTCCGCGGCGGATACCCTCGGCAATAGCGGCAAGGGAGTTGGAAACATTGTGGTCGCCGATAACGGAGAGAGCGATGCGTCCCATTGCCCGCCCCCTATAATATAAATCATAGGAGGGACAGCCATATTCGTCATAGGAAATGTTCCGTGCGCCGAATTCATAGCGGTCGTCAGCGTCGGATTCGGAGAGCAGGCCGTAACATACTACGTCACAGGGGAGATCTTCGGTAATTTCGGCAATATTCGGAATCTGACCGTTGATAATCAGGCAGCCTCCTTCAGGCAGGCGCTCTGCATACAGGCGGAAGGAATGGCGAACGTCGTCGAGATCCTTGAAGAAATCCAGATGATCCGCGTCAATATTAAGAATAACCTCATCGCTTGGGAAGAATTTTAAGAAACTGTTGGTATATTCGCAGGCTTCGTAAAGAAAATTCCCGGAACGGCCAATGCGAAGGTTGCCGCCGATAGCGTCAAGCATACCGCCGACAGAAATCGTCGGATCTTTTTCGGCTTCCAGAAGAATCAGGGCAATCATGGAGGTTGTCGTCGTCTTGCCGTGGGTTCCGGCTACGCCGATGGAAACCGGGTAGGCGCGGCTGAGCTGTCCCAGAAGCTCCGCGCGGTCCATCAGGGGAATGTTAAGCTCTACGCAGGCAGCGTATTCCGGGTTGTCGGGATGAACGGCTGCGGTATAAACGGCGAGGTCGGGTCTGTCTGCAACATTTTCCGCCTTTTGGCCATAATATACTTTGATGCCGTCCGATTCAAGACGCTCGGTAATAGCAGACGGGCTGCGATCCGAACCGGATACGGTAAATTTACGGCTCAGGAGGAGTTCGGCAAGACCGCTCATGCTGATGCCGCCGATTCCGATAAAGTGAATATGTATCGGGTTATTTAAGTCAATTTTGAACATGCTTTACCTCAATTCTGTATGGGGGTTATCGTTGTGGTGTTTGCGCATTTTCATACATCGGTGTCCGAATACCCATACAGTTATATTTGAGAAACAATCGTTTCCTCTTGTATAATAGCATTTTTTTTGAAAAATACAATCACGGATTCGCAAAGAATTCACGGTTTCCGACGACAAAATGCAAAATTATTGGCATTTTATGACAAGATAGGATTCATATTGTAACTTTTGCATAAAAGCATTAAAAAAATAACATAATTTTTATTAAAATTATTCACTTTTGGATTTTTGTGTGCTATACTTGTAAATACTAAAAAACTTTTTAGAGGTGGTTACGTGATTAAGAAAGAAATGATTGCCATGCTGCTTGCAGGTGGACAGGGTTCCCGCCTCGGCGTCCTGACCTCCAGTGTGGCCAAACCGGCCGTAGGCTTTGGTGGAAAATATCGTATCATTGACTTCCCCCTGAGCAATTGTATCAACTCCGGCGTTGATACCGTGGGTGTATTAACCCAATATCAGCCTCTCAGGCTGAATACCCATATCGGAATCGGTATTCCGTGGGATTTGGACCGAAATATCGGCGGGGTGTCGGTCCTTCCTCCTTATGAGAAAAGTACAAATGCGGAGTGGTACAGCGGTACTGCAAACGCAATTTACCAGAATTTGCGTTTTATGGAGTATTACAATCCTGAATATGTTCTTGTACTTGGCGGCGACCACATTTACAAGATGGACTATGAGGAGATGCTCGATTATCATAAGAAAAACAACGCAGATATTACCCTTGCTACGATTCCGGTACCCTGGGAAGAGGCAAGCCGTTTCGGCGTTGTAATTACCGATGACGACATGCGTATTCGCGAATTTGAGGAGAAGCCTAAGAACCCCAGAAGTAATCTAGCGTCCATGGGTATTTATATCTTCACCTGGAAGGTATTGAAGGAAGCCCTTCTTACTCTGTCCGAGCAGGAGGCTTGTGACTTCGGCAAGCACATTATTCCTTACTGCCATAACCGCGGCGACCGCGTATTTGCATACGAGTTCAACGGATATTGGAAGGATGTAGGAACTTTAGGCTCTTATTGGGCTGCAAACATGGAATTGATTGATATCGTTCCTATTTTCGATTTGTACGATGAGTACTGGAAGATTTACACCAAGAGTGACGTTATCCGTCCGCAGTTTATCGATGAAAAGGCTGTGATTAACCGTGCCATTATCGGGGAAGGTACGGAGGTATACGGTGAGCTTCACAACTCCGTTGTCGGCGCAGGCGTAACAATTGAAGAGGGCGCTGTCGTGAAGGATTCCATCATTATGAAGGGCTCCGTTATCGGCAGGGGCACTTATATTGAGAAGGCTATCGTAGCTGAGAATGTTGTTATCGGCAGCAACTGCCGGATTGGTATCGGCGAAGAGAAGCCCAATACCTGGAAGCCGCATATCTATGCAGACGGCCTGGTAACCATCGGCGAGGATTCCGTAATCCCGGATGGCGTAAAGATTGGCAAGAATACCGTAATTGCCGGAGGAACCTGTGAAGATGATTACATTAACGGTGTTCTCGAAAGCGGTGAAAGTTTGGTGAAGGCAGGTGGCGCACAATGAAAGCAATCGGACTAATTCTCGCGGGTGGTAACTCCAACCGCATGCAGGAGCTGAGCAACTACAGAGCCATTGCCGCTATGCCGGTTGCAGGAAGCTATCGAAGCATCGACTTCGTACTTTCCAATATGACCAACTCCCATATTCAGAAGGTAGCTGTATTGACCCAGTACAATTCCCGTTCCCTTCATGAGCATTTGAATTCCTCCAAGTGGTGGGATTTCGGACGTAAGCAGGGAGGCCTGTATGTATTTGCACCGACCATTACCCAGGAAAATGGCTTCTGGTACCGTGGTACTGCGGATGCAATTTACCAGAACATTGATTTCTTAAAGCAGAGCCATGAGCCTTATGTTGTTATCGCTTCCGGCGACGGCATCTACAAGCTCGATTACAATCAGGTAATCGCAGAGCACATGGACAAGCAGGCAGATATTACCGTTGTTACAACGAAGCTCCCGGAGAGCGAGGACGTCAGCCGTTTCGGTCTGGTTACCGTTGATGGGAACGGACGTATTACCGAGTTCGAGGAGAAGCCTTTGAGCGCCGAATCCCGTCTGGTATCTACGGGTGTTTATGTTATTCGTCGCCGTCTGTTGATTGAGCTTCTTGAGAAGTGCATCGCTGACAATAACTATGACTTTGTGCATGGCGTTTTGATTCGCTACAAGGACACCAAGAATATCTATGCATACGAGATGGAAGGCTACTGGAGCAATATTTCTTCCGTAGATGCGTACTTCCGTACAAACATGGATTTCCTGAAGCGTCCGGTAAGAGATTACTTTTTCCGCCAGTATCCGGATATTTACTCCAAGGCGGACGATCTTCCCCCTGCAAAGTACAATCCGAGCGCGGTTGTTAAGAACAGCTTGATTTCCAGCGGAAGCATCGTTAACGGAACCGTTGAAGGTTCTGTAGTATTTAAGAAGGTTTATGTAGGCAACAACGTTACCATCAAAAACTCCATTATCCTGAACGATGTTCATATCGGTGACAACACCTACATTGAGAACTGTATCGTTGAGAGCAGAGGCACCATTCAGTCCGGTCAGAGACTGGTCGGAGAAGAAGGAAAGATTCTCATCGTGGACGAAAAGTCCGATCGTTATAAAATGTAAAAAAAACAGGGAATGACAAGGGAGAGGCTGCATAAGGAAGCAGCTTCTCCCTTTGGCTTTGTAAAATATATCTTTTGAGTGGTTTAACGAAGCACATTTTAATTCAAAAAAATATAGAAAAGGACTTGACGAAGTGCGTTTCGTCTGCTATTATTCATTTCAGCACTTCAACGCGTCAAAGCACTAGAGCGCGGTGAAACATAGAAAGGGGCAGGAAATGAAACAGATTGAAAACATGCTCGGTTTCCGGGAGAGCATTAAGGTTGTAGATGCGACCTTAAGAGACGGCGGTCTTGTAAATGACTTCTTTTTTGATGATGAGTTTGTTCGTAGGCTGTATCAGGCAAATATTGATGCAGGCGTAGACTATATGGAGATGGGGTACCGCGCATCGAAGAAGGTATTTGACGAAACCAAATTCGGCAAGTGGAAGTTTTCCGGCGATGAACATATTCGCGAAATCGTCGGTGATAACAACACGCCGCTGAAGCTTGCAGTTATGGCCGATATCGGAAGACACGACAAGAATGATTTTGATGAGTGTGCCAAC
The DNA here is from genome assembly GCA_002479645.1 of Lachnoclostridium sp. UBA7482. Taxonomy (GTDB): domain Bacteria; phylum Bacillota; class Clostridia; order Lachnospirales; family Lachnospiraceae; genus ISDg. The sequence goes on from DLOO01000021.1 coordinate 4,945, forward strand.
AGCCCGGTGGATCTGGTACGCGTAGCAACCTACATTCACCAGATGCCGGAAGCAATCGACATGATTGAGGACGCACACAAGAAGGGTTATGAGACAAGCTGTAACATTATGGCTGTTTCCAACACTCAGGAGCAGGATCTGAGGGTTGCTCTTGAGATGGTTGGTCAGAGTTCCGTAGACTGCATCTACATCGTAGACAGTTTTGGTTCCATTTATCCCGAGCAGATGGCTCGAATCGTTGATATTTACAGTGATTTTTCCGTAAAATACGGCAAAAAGCTCGGTATTCACGCACACAACAACCAGCAGCTCGCATTTGCCAACACGATTGAGTGCTGCGGCGACGGTGTTGACTGGCTGGACGGAACTTACATGGGTATGGGACGCGGCGCAGGCAACTGTGCGATGGAACTCCTGCTCGGGTTTTTGAAAAATCCGAAGTACAACGTATATCCGGTTCTCAGGTTTGTAGAGCAGAATATGGTTTCGTTGAAGCAGAAGGGAATTGTATGGGGTTATGATCTTCAGTACCTTGTAACCGGTCTTTTGAACCAGCATCCGAGAACTGCAATTCAGTTCACCAAGGAAGGTCGTACCGATTATTCCGAGTTCTACAAGGAAACCTTCAACTAAAGACAAATACGATTGCATTTTCAATCGTTATCTTCGCAAAGAAAAGCAGGAATGGAACCGGTAAATCCGGTCATAAATTCTCTCGCCTTAAAATAATCTCCCACATACTCGGAGCCGTGGAAATCATCGGTCACAATCAGGTAAGCGTCCATATTTTCCTCAGCCATAAGGCAGCGTAACTGCCGTAATTTTTCTGAAATCTGCATAAAAACCTCATTTCCGGATAAGCGCATCCGACGCCGCATCCTTAACTAATCGTCTACTCTTTATGATACCCTTTTTACAAAGAAAAAGCAAGAACACCACAAGGCATTCCTGCTGCTCGGGTTTTTGAAAAATC
>DLOO01000002.1:0-175 GCA_002479645.1 Lachnoclostridium sp. UBA7482
ATCGGCGGAGCCGACGCCGACGGAGGAGCCTGCACAGACCGGGACGCCTACCCCGTCTCCGACGCCGACGGAGGAGCCTTTGCCGCCGCTTTATGACGTGGAGCCCGCAGAGAGCGTTATCGGAAGCCGCCTCTGTGAGCATTATCAGGGAATGTTCCGTGTCGGCGTATGCGTA
>DLOO01000002.1:238-4545 GCA_002479645.1 Lachnoclostridium sp. UBA7482
ATGAAGCCCGATGCACTTTTGGATGAGAATGCCTGCCGCGCCACCGGTGAGGTTGTCGTTACATTCCCGAAGCGTACGATAAGACTGATGGATTGGGCAAAGGAACATAACATGAAGATGAGAGGACATACCTTGGTATGGCACGNNGGAAGCGTATTTTCTTGCATATGGCACGCCCAGACGCCCGACTGGTTTTTCAAAGAAGGCTTCCAAAGCAGCGGCGCACTGGTATCCGCCGACGAGATGAAGCTTCGTATGGAAAGCTATATCCGTCAGGTTCTGGAATATTGCAACAAGAATTATCCCGGTGTGATTTATGCATGGGATGTTGTCAACGAGGCATTCCAGGATGGTGCCGGAAAGATTCGTGACTGTTACTGGGCAACGATTCTGGGCGAGGACTATATTCGTCTGGCCTTTGAATATGCAAGAAAATACGCTTCCGAGGATGTGAAGCTTTTCTACAACGACTTTAACTGCTATGAAGGCTCTAAGACGTTTGCAATTATAAATAAGGTGAAGGAGCTTCATGAGCTGGGACTGCTTGACGGTGTGGGGATGCAGAGCCATCTGAAGACAGATTACCCGACGCTTGATAAGTACCTTCGTACGGTAGAACAGTTCTCAAAGCTGGGCGTTGAGGTGCAGATTACCGAGCTTGATGTGGGATGCGCCTATGGCGACAAGGGACTGAAAAGCCAGAAAGACTATTATGAGCTGATGTTCAAGCTGTTGTCTGCTTATGAGAAGGTGGGTTCTACCAATGTTACTTCCGTAACTTTCTGGGGGGGTATCGGATGAGTTGTCCTGGAGAAGCAAGGACCGTCCGCTTTTGTTTGACCGTTTCCTGGATCCGAAGGACTCCTATTACAGTGTCCTTCAGGAGGAAAGACCGTAAATTGATTTGTATGGGGATAGCAAAATGAGAGAAGAACAAAAATTACTGTTGAATGTGGAAAAGGAAATTGCGAAGGCTGTCATTGGCAAGGAATCGATTATTCATCGGATTCTGACGGCAGTACTGGCAGGCGGGCATATTTTGATTGAAGACGTTCCGGGCGTTGGTAAAACGACGCTGGCGCTGGCATTTTCCCGTGCGATGGATCTTTCTTACAAACGTATGCAGTTTACACCGGATGTTATGCCTTCGGATGTTGTGGGTTATACGTTTCTTGAAAAGGGCACAAACCGTTCCGTTTATGTGGAAGGCAGCGTTATGTGCAACCTGTTCCTTGCGGACGAGATTAACCGTACCTCCAGTAAGACTCAGTCCGCTCTTTTGGAAGTTATGGAGGAGGAGCATGTTACCGTTGACGGTGTGACGCACGATGTTCCAAAGCCGTTTGTCGTTATTGCAACGCAGAATCCCGTGGGATCTGCCGGAACGCAGATGCTTCCCGATTCGCAGCTGGATCGATTTATGATTCGGACAAGCATGGGATATCCGGAATTTTCGGCTGAGGTTACCATGCTTCGCGACCGCCGCGAGACCAATCCCTTAAATAGTGTAGAGCGTATCCTGAATCGCCGCATGTTGATGTGCCTGATGCAGGAAGTTGACCAGGTATTTGTTCACGATGCGGTTTATTCCTATATTACCAAGCTTGCGCAGGCGACAAGAAATCATCCTGCAATTGCTCTTGGTATGAGCCCGCGAGGCTCGCTGGCCCTTACCAGGATGGCGAAGGCAAATGCTTACCAGGAGGGGAGAAATTATGTGCTTCCTGCGGATGTATCGGAAGTGTTTGGGAGCGTTGCGGCACATCGCGTGATGCTTACGCCGATGGCACGCGTAAACCATATGAATGCGGATAACCTGATGCAGGAGATTCTGCGCAGAGTGCCGGCTCCGAAGCTTGTGGATAAGAAAAGACCGCAGGATACTCTGCAGAATTGAGGGAAACCATGCTAAGAAGATGGTTGGGCTACGTGATACTGATGCTGTGTCTCGGCATTTTGGCAATTATATACAGTGAGCGAGTGCTGTTCGTACTGTTTCTGTTTGGCCTATTGCTCCCGGTTTTCTCCCTGCTCCTGCTTCTGTATTCGGTGCATGGTGCGAAAGTCTGCCTGAATGGGCAGAATCAGACTGTGAAAAAGGGGGAGAAACTCATCTTTTCCGTGCAGGCGGATTTTGTGTCACGATTCGCATGCGGAAAGCTTGTAATAAGTATGGAGGCGGAGAGGATTTACGAAGCATGGCGTGAGGTGCAGAAGATTCGAGGGGATGTGTTTGGACGGGGACGGAAAAATTTCTCTCTTCGTTTTAACACAAATCGGTGCGGCGCTATTCGTATGCGTGTGAAAAAAGTGTGCCTTATGGATATGCCGGGACTTTTCAGCATCCGGATTTCCGTGCCGGAGGGACAATGCACCTTTTTGATAAGTCCGGAAATGTATTTCATGGAGAAGAATCCGGCAATAGCCAATCCGAATGTAGAATCGGACAATGAGCTATATTCCGATAAGAAGCCCGGAGATGATCCGACGGAGATTTTCGGCATCAGAGAATACCGTCCCGGAGATAAGAAAAGCCGGGTGCATTGGAAACTGACGGCGAAGCTGGATGAGATGATTATTAAGGAATTGGGACTTCCGCTGGATTGCTCGGTATGCATCCCGGTTGATGTTTGTACAAAAGGGAAAAAGGGCGAAAGCGATATTTACGAGGGGGTTCTGGAGACGGCGCTCAGTCTGTCCGCAACGCTCCTTGATGCCGGACAGCTGCATTATATTGCATGGCTTGATTGGGAGAACAAGGGAGTCAGAAGAGTGCGAATCGAACACGAAGAAGACCTGTTTGAGGCAATCGGAGGTCTTCTGCAGGCAAGAAACTATCCGAAGCAGTCCGGAATCCTTCCGGCTTATCTGGGAGAGTTTGTACGAGAGCAGCCTTCCAATCTTTTCTATGTATCGGAGGAACTCCTTCCGGAGCATAAGGAAATGCTGACCCGAGAGAAGGCAAATTCCTATATGGCATTTTTCAGGGTATGCTCGGGGAAGAATCGGACTGCTGAGGGAAGCAAAGCCGAATCGGACGCGGTTCGGGAGGCGCTTCTCGGCGGCGTGGCAGAATATGTGGTTCATGCCGGATCTGTGCAGAGTGATTTGCAGAAGATTGACAGGCTTTTGGGGTAAGGTAAATGAAACGAGCAACGAGAAAGGACAAGTGCATATTTTGGGCGGAAGCGCCGGAGGCCGGTGAAAGCATCGACGTATGGAAACTGGCGCTGCTTCGCCTTGCGCTGGTGCTGTCCGGGGGATATCTGCTGTTGACAGCGGTATGCCAGGGCTTTGACCTGACGCTTAAGCCGTCGATTTATCCGGCGCTTGCAGTAACAGCCGTTTATGGGCTTTTTGCGGCATATCGGAGAAAATGGGCGGCTTTGATTTTGGTTCCCGGCGTGTTATATTCGGGCTGGCAGTGTTATCGGAAAATAAAACTGTTGGAAGACGGATTGTATCACTTTGAAAATAAATTTATTGACAACTATAACCGTCATTACGGAACGGATATTGCGCCGTATTATACCCAATATTCGGAAAGACGCGCGTTAACAATGTTCTTTACCGTAGTTTTTGTTCTGCTGACGATGGTTTTGGTTGCAGTAGTGATGAATCGGCATCTGAGGTACTGCTGGGCGGTCTGTGTGACCGTGGTTTTGGCTGCAATGCTGTTTGTGAACGTATTTCCGAAAATCTTTATTTTTCTTGGAGTAATTGTGCATTGTCTGACGGTTGTATGGTTCGGTACGATAGAAAATTGCGGCAATGCGGAAAAAGGGAAAATTACCGGAAGTATTGTCTGTTTTCTGACCGGGTGTATGATTCTGACCGCTCTGTTCTGCGGGAAAAATACATATACCGATTTGATTGAGAATAATAGCTGGCGTATGGAGATGCAGGACAGGATTCTTAATACGGACCCGGAAAAATTGTTGGGAAAGCTGGGAGACAGGCTTGAAAAATTCTGGGATAAGGGTACAGGCAGTGTAAAAAAGAACAGTAATGCGGGAATGGCAGGCGGCAGGCTGGATCGCGGCGGCCATGGACTGGNNACACCTGATCGTAACAATTCCCGACAACATAAATACGATGTATTTACGCGGTTATATCGGCGCGATATATAACGGCACCGCATGGAAAACAGCCCCGGTGACGGCAGAATGGTATGACGTGAACCGGTCGGTATTTGACTCTACAACCTATACCGGCAAGCTGATACAGTCTTTTTTTACTTATGGAAAGAACTCTTATAGGCCGCTGTGGGAGGATGGGTACCGCATGTCGGAATTTATGGCGGACAT
>DLOO01000002.1:4566-10315 GCA_002479645.1 Lachnoclostridium sp. UBA7482
TCTATGCGCCTTATGATACCTGTGATCCTTATGGGAATGCCGAATGGGAAATGGAAAAACCCCTGCAAAATACGGAACGAAAGGATCGGTATGAACTGCAGTTCTGCTATAATGAATATAATCTCCCGTTTTTCTTTGCATTCTCGGACGGCGAGTTTGATATCGACAAGCTTTCCAAAAGCGATTTTGCCACAAGCGCTGCTGTGCGTGCAGCGTTACTTGGTTATCAGGGCGATACGATGGCGAATCTGACAAATTATCAGAAGAGCTACCGCAAGTACGTGGAATCCGTTTATCTGGATATTCCGAAATGCTGCGATTCTGTAAAGGGCGTGCTGAACAGTACGGGAAGTCTTGCGGGCGATGTGGAGCTTGTCGTAAGTTATTTGCAGAACAATTATACGTACTCCCGGGAATTGGCGCTGCTTGAGCCCGGAGAAGACTATATTGAGAATTTCCTTTTTGATTCTCACGCGGGATACTGTATGCATTTTGCATCGGCTGCCNNTGCCGTTATGCTGTACCGCTCTCTGGGGATTCCGGCTCGTTACGTGGAGGGCTATTATGTCGATACGGATCTGCTTACGTGTGAAAAGACCGTCTATCCGGTTGAGAATCATAAGCTTGAAACGGATGGAAGATGGTCGGTAATCCGGCAGAATTATATTGAGGTTGAGGTTCCGGATGCCAGCGCGCACGCGTGGGTTGAGATTTATCTGGATTATTACGGGTGGTGTCCGATTGAGGTTACTGCCGGTTATGGCGGGGTGGATTTTAGCGCGCTTCCCACATTGGCGCCAACGATACCGGTGGAGAAACCGACTCCTAAGCCGACGTCGGTACCGACAAACAAGCCGACCCAGGCTCCGGATTTGACCGTTTCGCCGAAGCTTACGCCGGAAGCGACCAAACCGATATCGACACCCTTGACGCCTCCGATTACCGAACCTTTGAAGAGGCCGACCTCGGGGATAACGGGAAACCCGTCCGGAGACGGGGAAGGGCAGGAGGGCAGCCCGAATAATAAGCCGGGAAATAAACCTGAGACGAGTCGGAAAGAAACGAACAGCAGTACATTTGGGAGAAAAGCTGCGGAGATTTTGCCGTGGATTATGAGTATGCTGTTGCTGGCGATGATAGTTGTCCTGGCGGCAAAAGGGGCAAAGAGCGCAAAGCAGCGGCGCAGAAGGGCACTGGGTACCGGAGAGAAGAACCGGCGCGTATTCCGCTGCTATGCAGAAATTGTAAAATTGCTCCGTTTGGCCGGAATCCGACAGAAACTGACGGAATCGGAGAGCGAGTTCTTTGCACGGGCGGAAGCTGCTATGAAAGATAACGGTGCGGAGGTTTCCGTGGCGGAGGCATGTCGGATTGCAGAAAAAACAAGGTTTTCGGAGAATGGAGCAACCGAGTCGGAAGCACAGAGGATGCTTACGATTTGCGAAAATGTGACAGCATTTGCTGGGAAGAACCTGAAGGGATGTGCCAAATGGAGGTTTTCCATATCAGCTCTGCTGAAATAGTAGGAAGGCGTTCTAAAATGAAAAAAGTATTTTTTGGAGGGTAAAATCATGAAAAAAACAACATGGAGTCTGCTTCTTCTCTGCATGCTTGGCCTGCTGTTAGCCGGCTGCGGAAAAGAAACGACAGAAGCTGAAAAACCGACGGCAACGCCCGCGGTAACGAGTGAGGCAGAACCGACAAATACGCCGGAGCCGACAAGTACACCGGAGCCGACGCCCACACCGACAGCAGGACTGACGGAAAGTCTTTATCAACATTATGCAGATGATTTTCGTTTTGGCACTTGTGTAGCAGGTGCGTATTTGAAATATTCCAAAGTGAGCGAGTTGGTTTTGCAGCAGTTCAACAGCATCACCTGTGAAAATGAGATGAAGCCCGACGCGTTACTTGACCAGTACCAGAGCCGTGCGCAAGGAAAGGTTGTCGTAACATTTTCCTACAATACAACGCGGATTCTCGATTGGGCGAAGCAGAATAATTTGAAGATGCGGGGTCATGTCCTGGTATGGCATTCGCAAACTCCGGAGTGGTTTTTCCGCGAGGGCTTCCGGAATGATGGGGCTTTGGTGTCTCGTGAAGAGATGCTTATTCGCATGGAATGCTACATCCAGCAGGTATTTGCGTATTGCGACAGCAAATATCCCGGTTTGTTTTACGCATGGGATGTTGTCAACGAGGCATTTACCGACGACGGTGACGGACTGCGAAACAGTAACTGGTATAAAATTTTTGGAGAGGATTTCATCACCGAGGCATTTCGATTGGCACGCAAATACGCCCCGTCCGGTGTGAAGCTTTTCTATAATGATTTCAATACGTACATTAATTACAGTAATAAAACCAAGACGGATCGCATCTGTAATCTGGTGACGAAGCTGAAGGCAGAGGGGCTGATCGACGGCGTAGGCATGCAATCGCACCTGGATGTCAGTTTCCCGTCCGCGGATGCATTTGTCAATACGGTGAACCGCTTTTCAGCGCTTGGCGTTGAAGTGCAGATTACCGAACTGGATGTGACTACGAAGCCAAATGCGGCCGGCTGGGAGAAACAGGCAAAATACCTGGAAAGCATTTTCAAGCAGATTGTAAAGAACGACAGGAACAAGACCGCCAATATCACCAGTGTGACGGTGTGGGGCGTTTCGGACAAATTATCATGGAGAGGAAGTCAGCACCCGCTGCTGTTTGACGACAACCTCAATCCCAAGCCTGCGTACTACAGCGTATTACAGTAATACGCATTAAAAAAGTAAACTCCTCAAAAAACGGATACCTATCGGATTTTTGGGGAGTTTTGTTTTGTCTGATACGGTTGCGGGACAGGGCTGCAAAAAAACGAATTTTAATTATTATGCGGGACGGGCGAAAAAATACCAAGAAAAAACTGCCAAATTTTCGTTGACAGCTGGACAAAGTTATGATAATATGAAAAATGCACTATTGTGGTGTTATGTGCCTATTTGCTACTATTATAGCATATAGATGCGGGGAATGCAACACTTTCTATACATCTTGTGCTTACTCATCTTTCACACACCGAAATGTTGAGGTACAAATGGCAATCAATAATAATCAAGGGGTGAAAACGTCAATGGATAAAAACAGAATTCGTCCGGTTAAAGTTGGAAAAGGCGTGCGAATGAGCTACTCTAAGCAGCGCGAGATTCTGGAAATGCCCAACCTCATTGAAGTTCAGAAGGATTCCTATGACTGGTTCTTGGATAAGGGTCTTTATGAGGTATTTGAGGACATTTCTCCAATCGAAGACTATAGCGGCCATTTGAGTCTGGAGTTTGTAGACTACCAGCTCTGTGTCAATGACCGCAAGTATTCAATCGATGAGTGCAAGGAGCGCGACGCTACTTATGCCGCACCGTTAAAGGTTAAAGTCCGCCTTCACAACAAGGAAACCGGTGAGATTAACGAGCATGATATCTTCATGGGGGATTTGCCGTTAATGACCGGGACGGGTACTTTCGTAATCAACGGCGCTGAGCGGGTTATCGTAAGCCAGTTGGTTCGTTCTCCCGGTATCTACTACAATATCGGACATGACAAGATCGGTAAGAAACTGTACTCCTGTACTGTAATTCCGAATCGTGGCGCATGGCTTGAGTATGAGACCGACTCCAATGACGTATTTTACGTTCGTGTAGATAGAAACCGTAAGGTGCCGATCAGCGTATTGATTCGTGCACTCGGTATTGGTACGAATGCTGAGATTCGTGAGCTTTTCGGCGACGAACCGAAGCTTGAAGCGAGCTTTGCAAAGGACCCTTCCGAGAATTACCAGGATGGCCTTATTGAGCTTTACAAGAAGCTTCGTCCCGGCGAGCCTCTTTCCGTTGAAAGCGCTGAGTCTTTGATTAACGCGATGTTCTTTGATCCTCGCCGTTATGATCTTGCAAAGGTAGGTCGTTATAAGTTCAACAAGAAGTTGATGCTTAAGAATCGTATTGCAGGTCAGAAGCTTTCCGAGGATGTTGTAGATATTACCACCGGTGAGGTTATTGCCGAGGCAGGTACGATTGTGACCGAAGCAATGGCTGACCGGATTCAGAATGCCGCAGTTCCTTTCGTCATGATTCAGGGCGAGGAGCGTAACATTAAGGTTCTTTCCAACATGATGGTTGATCTTCGCAGCTTCTATGACTGCGATCCTGCTGAGCTCGGCGTTACCGAGTTGGTATACTACCCGGCACTTAAGACGATTCTCGAGGAAAATTCCACCGACGAAGAGATTCGCAGTGCGATTGAGAAGAGCGTTAACGAGCTGATTCCGAAGCATATTACCAGAGAAGATATCATTGCTTCCATTAACTACAATATGCATTTGGAATACGGTCTCGGTAATGATGACGATATCGACCACCTGGGCAACCGTCGTATTCGTGCGGTTGGCGAGCTTTTGCAGAACCAGTACCGTATCGGTATGTCCCGTATGGAGCGTGTTGTCCGCGAGCGTATGACTACGCAGGATCCGGACGGCATCAGCCCGCAGTCCCTGATTAACATTAAGCCGGTAACTGCTGCGGTTAAGGAATTCTTCGGAAGCTCCCAGCTGTCCCAGTTCATGGATCAGAATAACCCTCTTGGCGAGCTGACCCACAAGAGACGTCTTTCCGCACTTGGCCCCGGCGGTCTCTCCAGAGATCGTGCCGGATTTGAGGTTCGAGACGTTCACTATACCCATTACGGAAGAATGTGTCCGATTGAGACCCCGGAAGGTCCTAACATCGGTTTGATTAACTCTTTGGCATCCTATGCGAGAATCAACGAGTATGGTTTCGTTGAGGCTCCGTATCGTAAGGTTGACCGCGTTACCGACCCGGCAAATCCGGTGGTGACCGAGGAGGTTGTTTACCTTACTGCTGACGAAGAGGATAAGTATATTGTTGCACAGGCAAGCGAGCCGCTCGACGAAGCAGGTCACTTCATCAACTTTAACGTTTCCGGTCGTTTCCGTACGGAAACCTCCCAGTTTGAGAAGACTCGGATTGATTTGATGGACGTATCTCCGAAGATGATCTTCTCCGTTGCTACCGCTATGATTCCGTTCCTTCAGAACGACGACGCTAACCGTGCCCTTATGGGTTCCAACATGCAGCGTCAGGCTGTGCCGCTTCTCTTCAATGATTCTCCGGTTGTCGGTACCGGTATGGAGATGAAGACCGCAGTGGACTCCGGCGTCTGCGTACTGGCTAAGCGTGCCGGTGTTGTAGAGCGCTCCGAGTCTAACCGCATTATTGTTAAGGCTGAGGATGGTACCAGGGATGAGTATCGTCTCCAGAAGTTCGCAAGAAGTAACCAGGGTACCAGCATTAACCAGAGACCTATCGTTAAGAAGGGTGAGACGGTTGCCGAGGGGCAGGTCATTGCCGACGGTCCTTCCACCTCTCAGGGTGAGTTGGCGCTCGGTAAGAACCCGCTTATCGGTTTTATGACATGGGAAGGTTACAACTACGAGGATGCGGTTCTGCTTAGTGAAAAATTAGTTCAGAATGATGTTTATACCTCGGTTCATATCGAAGAATATGAAGCAGAAGCAAGAGATACTAAGCTTGGACCGGAGGAAATCACCCGTGATGTTCCCGGCGTCGGCGATGATGCCCTGAAGGATCTCGACGAGAGAGGTATTATCCGTATCGGTGCTGAGGTTCGGGCCGGTGATATCCTGGTCGGCAAGGTAACCCCTAAGGGCGAGACCGAGCTGACGGCGGAAGAG
>DLOO01000002.1:10322-12484 GCA_002479645.1 Lachnoclostridium sp. UBA7482
AAGGCAAGAGAAGTAAGAGATACTTCTCTGCGTGTACCTCACGGTGAATTCGGTATCATTGTAGATGCGAAGGTATTTACCAGAGAAAACGGAGACGAACTGGCTCCGGGTGTAAACCAGAGCGTTCGTGTTTATATTGCTCAGAAGAGAAAGATTCAGGTCGGCGATAAGATGGCCGGTCGTCACGGTAACAAGGGTGTCGTTTCCCGCGTTCTCCCGGTTGAGGATATGCCGTTCCTGCCGAATGGCCGTCCGCTCGATATCGTATTGAATCCTTTGGGCGTACCTTCTCGAATGAATATCGGTCAGGTGCTTGAGATTCACTTGAGCCTTGCTGCAAAGGTACTTGGTTTCAAGGTTTCCACTCCGGTATTTGACGGCGCTAACGAGTATGACATTATGGATACCCTTAAGATGGCAAATGACTATGTCAACACCCCTCTTGAGGAGTTTGAAGCAAAATATAAAGATATTCTTGAACCCGAGGTTATGGAGTATCTCCTGACCAATCAGGATTATCGGAAAGAGTGGGAAGGCGTTCCGATTAAGCCGGACGGCAAGGTTCAGCTTCGTGACGGACGTACCGGTGAGCCTTTTGATGGTGAAGTTACCGTTGGTTTCATGCATTATCTCAAGCTCCACCATCTGGTAGATGATAAGATTCATGCACGCTCTACCGGCCCTTACTCTTTGGTTACCCAGCAGCCGTTGGGTGGTAAGGCACAGTTCGGCGGGCAGCGTTTCGGTGAGATGGAGGTTTGGGCACTCGAAGCATACGGTGCGGCTCACATCCTGCAGGAGATTCTGACTGTGAAGTCGGATGATGTTACCGGACGTGTTAAGACATATGAAGCAATCATTAAGGGAGAGAACATTTCCGAGCCGGGCATTCCGGAGTCCTTTAAGGTATTGCTTAAGGAGTTACAGTCACTTGCTCTTGATGTTACCGTACTTGATGAAAATGGTAACGAGGTTAATATGACCGAGGAAGTTGACGGTCCGGACCCCAGCATTCATCGTATCCTTGAGGGAGATGAGAGATTCCGCAACTACGATGGTTTGGAAGATGCCGGTTATCAGGAGGTTGTTCCGGATGAGCAGGGCGATTTGTTCGGCGAGTATGCGGAAACATCGATTCTTGACGACTCCGATGAGGATTTCTAAGCCGACAGGCAGTATTTGATGTAAGACAAGTACAAGGAAGGAGTACCAACATATGTCAATCGAAATGATAAATGAAGGCACTAAGGAAATTACCTACGACGCCATTAAAATCGGTCTTGCTTCTCCCGAGAAGATTCGCGAGTGGGCAAAGGCCGGAAGACCGGGCGACGTTACGGATTATGAGGTAAAGAAGCCGGAAACCATCAACTATCGTACTTTGAAGCCGGAACGCGATGGTCTTTTCTGTGAGAAGATTTTCGGACCCAGCAAGGACTGGGAGTGCCATTGCGGTAAGTATAAGAAGATTCGTTACAAAGGTGTTGTTTGCGACCGTTGCGGCGTTGAGGTAACCAAGTCCAGCGTTCGCAGGGAGCGTATGGGTTATATTGAACTGGCTGCGCCGGTTTCCCACATCTGGTATTTTAAGGGAATCCCCAGCCGTATGGGTCTGATTCTGGATTTGTCTCCCAGAACGTTGGAGAAGGTTCTCTATTTTGCAAGCTACATTGTATTGGATGCAGGAACCACTCCGTTCTCCGTAAAGGATGTTCTTTCCGAGCAGGAATATCATAAGGCTTGTGAAGAATACGGTGCAGATGCATTCCGTGTAGGCATGGGTGCAGAAGCAATTATGGAGCTCCTGCAGAGGATTGACCTTGAGAAGGATGCAAAGGAATTAAAGCAGGGTCTTGAGGAGAGCAGCGGACAGAAGCGTGCCCGTATTATCAAGCGTCTTGAGGTTGTGGAAGCATTCCGTGAGTCCGGCAACCGTCCTGAGTGGATGATTCTTACCTGCATTCCGGTTATTCCCCCGGATTTGCGTCCGATGGTTCAGCTCGACGGCGGTCGTTTCGCCACCTCCGACATGAACGATTTGTATCGTAGAATTATTAACCGTAATAATCGTCTTAAGAGACTTCTTGAGCTTGGCGCTCCGGAGATTATTGTCCGCAACGAAAAGCGTATGCTTCAGGAAGCCGTTGACTCTCTGCTCGACA
>DLOO01000002.1:12547-14467 GCA_002479645.1 Lachnoclostridium sp. UBA7482
CGTTTCCGTCAGAACCTGCTTGGTAAGCGAGTTGACTATTCCGGACGTTCCGTAATCGTCGTTGGACCCGAATTGAAGATTTATCAGTGCGGTCTTCCGAAGGAAATGGCAATCGAGCTCTTCAAGCCTTTCGTTATGAAGGAGCTCGTTTCCAGAAATATTGCGCACAATATTAAGTCCGCAAAGAAGATGGTTGAGCGTCTTCAGGGCGAGGTATGGGATGTACTTGAGGATGTTATCAAAGAGCATCCGGTAATGCTGAACCGTGCCCCTACCCTTCATCGTCTGGGTATTCAGGCATTTGAGCCTATCCTTGTTGAGGGTAAGGCAATTAAGCTGCATCCCCTTGTATGTACCGCGTTCAACGCCGACTTCGACGGTGACCAGATGGCTGTGCACCTACCTCTCGGCAATGAAGCAATCCTCGAGGCTCAGATGCTTATGCTCGGAGCCCACAACATCCTTAATCCTGCCAACGGCGCTCCTATCACAGTGCCTTCACAGGACATGGTGCTCGGACTTTACTATATCACCAAGCTTCGCCCTGGCACAAAGGGTGAGGGATCTAAGTTCTATGGTCCGGAGGAAGCTGAGATAGCATACAACGAAGGTCGCCTTGACCTCCATGCTCCAGTCTCTGTTCTCGTCGACGATGTTGACGAAAATGGCAATCCGGTAAAGGTGCTCAAAGAAAACACTTCCGTAGGCCGCGTGCTCTTCAACCAGTACGTTCCTAAGGAAATCGGATATGTGAATGAGATTATCTCCAAGAAATCTCTCCGCAACATCATTACTAAGGTGATCAAGACTTGTGGTGTGACTCGTTCTGCCCAGTTCCTTGATGATATCAAGAACCTCGGATATAAGATGGCATTCCGCGGAGGCCTTTCATTCAACCTTGGCGACGTCATCATTCCTAAGGAGAAGGCTGAATATGTGGCTCAGGGTAACGCCCAGGTAGAGGAAATCCTGATGAACTACCAGATGGGTATGATCACCGGTAACGACCGTTACAACCAGGTGATTGATGTCTGGACCAACGTCAACAAGAAACTTGCTGACACGCTGATGAAGCAGATGGAGGAAGACCAGCAGGGCTTCAACTCTGTCTACATGATGCTTGACTCCGGTGCCCGTGGTTCTAAGGACCAGATCCGTCAGCTCGCCGGTATGCGTGGTCTTATGGCCAAGCCTCAGAAAGCCGGTGCCGAAGGCGGTCAGATTATNNCAAACTTCAAGGAGGGTCTGAGTGTGCTCGAATACTTTATCTCTACACACGGTGCCCGTAAGGGTCTTGCGGATACTGCTCTTAAGACTGCCGACGCAGGATATCTAACCCGTCGTCTTGTCGACGTTGCTCACGATGTGATCATCAACGAGGAAGACTGTGGAACTCTGCGTGGACTTGTCTGCACCGAGATAAAGAACAATGAGGAAGTTGTAGCTACACTTTCTGAGCGTATCCTTGGCCGTGTGTCAGTGCATGATGTACGCGATCCTCACGATGACACTATCCTCGTGCATGCTGGTGAGGAAATCACTGAGGCTATCGCTGAGAAGATAGAAAATTCAGCTATCGAGTCAGTCGAGATCCGTTCGGTGCTTACTTGCGAGTCTAAGAAGGGTGTCTGCGCCAAGTGCTATGGCCGCAACCTAGTCTTCCTCGTTGATGATCACGTCGTGTGCCACATCGACAAGACGACGGGTAAGGTAACCGGCGTCGGCTGTCTTAAGAGCGGTATCGGCAAGACCCTTGCGGGCACCGTGGGTGGAGATGAAGTACTNNTCCACGTCGGTGGTGTTGCAGGTAACGTTTCTGCTGTCAAGGATGTCACAGCACGTCATGATGGACGCCTCGAGATGGAGGAACTCCGTACCATTAATGATAAAGACGGCATTGATATCGTAGTAGGCCGTATG
>DLOO01000040.1 GCA_002479645.1 Lachnoclostridium sp. UBA7482
CCGGCGTGGGCGCAGGATATTTGAGAGGAGCTGTCCTTAGTACGAGAGGACCGGGATGGACGAACCTCTGGTGTATCGGTTGTTCTACCAAGGGCATGGCCGAGTAGCCAAGTTTGGACGGGATAAACGCTGAAGGCATCTAAGCGTGAAGCCCCCCTCAAGATGAGATATCCCATAGCACAAGCTAGTAAGACCCCTTAAAGACGATAAGGTAGATAGGTTGGAGGTGGAAGCACGGTAACGTGTGGAGCTGACCAATACTAATAGGTCGAGGGCTTAACCTGATTTTCTTACATGACAAGGTTCGATATGATGTTTTCAGGGTATAACCCCGATGATTTCTTCAAAAAGTTAATATCTGTAGTGTATAATTTGGAATATAATGTATATACTAAAATGCAGATATGAAAGTATTCCTCGATAGCTCAGTCGGTAGAGCATTCGGCTGTTAACCGAAGTGTCGTAGGTTCGAGTCCTACTCGGGGAGTTTTTTTATTTAATACGGCGACATAGCCAAGCGGTAAGGCGTGGGTCTGCAACACCCTGATCACCAGTTCAAATCTGGTTGTCGCCTTAAGAAACTCCATTCCAATTTCCGGGATGGAGTTTTCTTTTATTTTTTGATGATACAAAGCCGATAAGAAATGAGGTACGAAAATGAGAAGCAATGACGTGGAAATTATAAAGGCTTTTTTGTGTACGGTTGACCGGAGCCTGCCGTTTCCGAATTATAACGAAATAAAAATAGACGAAGAGGACGCGATTTATCTTTACATCCGGAAGCTGGTTGCCGCAAGCTTACAGAACACGGCGGCAATGGAGGCGGATTTTCCGGAGGACGCTTATCTGGACAAGGCGGTAACCGACGACCCTGATGACCTTGAGATGTTTGTAAATGTGGTGGTTGATACGGTGTATGACCTTGTAAAGAACAATGCCGAGCTGCATTCGGGCAGCGCTATTTTCGTTTTTTGTATTGTGGAGGAGCAGCCGTATGTCGGGTTTTTCAAGATGCATTTTCAGGAACGGTTTATCTGCAAGGTTGCCGAGGATGGCAAGGTTTCCTGGGTGCTGAACTCAAAGGTAATGCCCCGGTGCACGCAGAAGGATTATGATTTCTTCCTGATTAACATTCTCGACCGCAAGGTCAGGCTCTCCGATGTGCAGAATTATATTGACGACTGTAAGGTGAATTACCTCGCAGAATATGTCCTGAAGCTGCAGGCAAAGCCCTCCGAGAAGGAGAAAGTTGCGGTTATTCGTGAAACGACAATTGAAACGATTAAGGAATGCTACGACGAGAAGGAAGTTCCGCAGAAAATTATGGAGTACAAGACCGAGGTTGCGGAACATGTAGAGCAGACCGGACGCGTCAGTGTTGCGCAAATCGAGCGGAAGGTATTTGCCGATAACGAGCGCGCGGCGGATTTGTACCGCGAGAGACTTGAGGCCGAACAGATTGAGCGCGAGCCGATGCCGGTAAGCAAGACAACGGAACGACAGTTTACAAAGAAGCAGAAAATTGTGACTGACAACGGAATTGAACTTCTGGTGCCGGTGGAGTATTTGAAAAATGCGGACTATGTGGAGTATGTGCAGGACGAAGAGGGTAACATTTCGATTATCATCAAATCCGTACATGCCATTCAGGCATAATTTATAATGTGACAGGGGAGACAGACAATGAAAGATTTTATGGAATTTTTGAACAAAGCAGTGACGCCGTACCATTCGGGACAGGTGGGAAAGGAAATGCTGGAGGCAGCCGGTTTCCAGGCACTTTCCATGGAAGAGCCGTGGGATTTGACAGCGGATACATGCCGTGGCTACTATACATCGCCTGCGGCAGGAGTGCTGCTTGCATTTGTTGTTGACGGAGCTTACCGGGAGGGGGATTCCTTCCGTCTTGCGGTAGCACATACGGACTATCCGTGCCTTCATGTGAAGCCGGCGGCTGAGAAAAATGGGGCATATTCTCTCCTGGATGTGGAAGTTTACGGGGGACCGATTTTGAATACCTGGCTTGACCGTCCGCTTGGAATTGCCGGTCGCGTAATGGTGGAAGGCAGCGACGGCAGGATTATGGCAGAGCTTGTAAAAAGCGAACATGCTGTCCTGACGATTCCGAATTTGCCGATTCATTTTAATCGCGATGTAAATAAGGGAGTGGAAATGAAGAAGCAGGTGGATTTGTGTCCGCTTGCGGGGATGAACCTGGGAGAAGGCTGGTTTACGGAGTATCTGGCGAAGCTTGCCGACGTCAAGCCGGAACAGATTCTGGATTTTGATATCTATGTTTATAACGACGACCGTGCGACGCTTACGGGAATGGATGCACAGCTGCTTTCTTCGCCGAGATTAGATAATCAGACCTCCTGCTATGCGCTTCTTCGGGCAATTGCCGCACGCGTAGAATCAGACTGCGATTGTACGGCAGGAGCAGGCACGCTGCCGAAGCGTGCGGGACTCAGTATCATTGCCCTCTACGATAACGAGGAGGTCGGAAGTAATTCGAGACAGGGCGCCGATTCAACGTTGGCAACCATGCTTCTCGAGAAAATTTACGATGGACTGCATTTTTCCGGCATTCGCCTAAAGGAAGCGATTATGAAGAGCCGCTGTCTGTCTCTGGATGTTGCGCATGCACTTCATCCGAACCATCCGGAAAAATACGACCCCGCCAATACCGGTAAATTCGGAGACGGGGTTGTAATCAAACTCAGCAGCACCCAGCGCTATGCTTACGAACCGCAGATTGTTGCGGAGGCCGTACAGCTTTGCCGCAAATGGGACATCCCGATGCACCGTCATGTGAACCATTCCGACCAGCCGGGCGGAAGTACGATGGGACCGATGACGGCAGCGTGGCTTCCGATGCCCACACTCGATATGGGCGTGCCGATTATGGCAATGCATTCCTCAAGAGAGCTGATGCACGTGGACGATCAGAAGGCGCTGGAGCGCTTTGCTAAGTTTTTCCTTTAATTTTTGCAGCCTATTTCGCGGCTTTTACGAGCTCGCCGATTTTGGGCATACGTCCCACCGTGATTACGTAATCGTTGTTGTAAACGGATTTCAAATAATCCTTGTCGTTTTTGCGCAGCCATTCGGAGTGCCAGGTGTTGAACCAGCTCCACTTCACGCCTTGGGCTTTTAACTGTTCGGGATCAGGAATCGGGCCGTTCTCGTGAAGGCAAATGGGCTTTCTGTCGCCGACAATCGCGTAACAGTAGTCATACAGACCTTTCTGCGGGCCATTGGTGGATGCATAAATGTCTGCACCGAAAATGTCGACATACTCATCACCCGGATACCAGTCCGCATTTTTGGAAATCTGATTGGAGAAGCCGCAAACCCAGATAAGGTTGTTCAGGTGGCATTTGTTGGTGTAATAATCATACATGAGTCTCCAGAGAGCGATAAAGGAATCCTTGCCGCCCTTGGACCACCAGAACCAACCGCCGTCACATTCGTGGAACGGTCTCCAAAGAACCGGAATGCCGGCTTCCTGAAGTTGCGAGAGATAAGGCACGGCCTTGTCAAATTCCGAAATCAGGCAGGCATATTCAGTCGTACCTTCGGTCAGCCCGTTTTTAAGATCGAAATATCCCTTGCTGGATTCGTAGCCGATTCCGTCCGGCGGCGTTCCCATATGCCAGCAGATAGATACCAGCCCGCCGAGTTCCCACCAGGTAGCAGCCCGTCGCGTAACGCCCTCGAAGTCGTCGTTGATGAAGTCGAAGCAGCGAAGCGCAGCAGTCTGTCCGGTTGCGGAGAAGATTTCATTTAATTCCGTAGCAGACGAGGAAGGAGATTCCTGTTGACCGGAAATGATATAATTGCCGTACATATCCCAAATGAAATTGTAGGTTGCGGCAGCCTCCGGGATCGCATTTGGATTGGTCAAATGGTTGTCCAGCCGAACCTGATAATTCTCAAGGCTGATCGCTGCGGCAGCTTCGGTCGGCGTGGGCTCCTGCGTATCGTTTCCGCCCTCGGGTCTGTCTTTTTGGCATCCGGTAAGGCAGCTGCAAAATACGGTAAAACACAGGAGAAAACAAATAAGCTTTTTCATGTTGTAACCCCTTTCGCGTAAAAGCGTAAAATACCTTCCTGCGCATGGCGCAGATATGGTTTATCCCCATTTTAGCACAGTTTTTTTTGTGATTCCATAGGGGAAAGGCAAGACGATACATTTGTACGGAAATACAAGAGATTTCTGCGAGAAATGCACATACAAAAAAGGCGCGAAGCAGTCGGCAAAAAAGTCTGCGGCATCGGAAAATGCCTGTGCGCGCATTGACATTGGCAAAAAAATGGTGCACAATACATTGGTATGGAGGAAGGTATCATGTTAGAGAGAAGTCAATTACTGGCATTGCCGTTTTATGAAAAAGAAAAATTCAAGGGGAGCATCCTCGGAATGTGCTATCAGATAGAGGGCAGAAAGACGGAGGTTCCGCCGACCGAGGAGGAGCTTGCGGAGAATCCGAAGAAAAAGCCTACGGCAACTTGGAGATTCATCGTAACTATCTGGCCGGGACCGCTGTGCATCGAAAAAACTCCCGCAGAACTGAAACAGGTTAAGGAGTATCCGGAGCGCCCCAAGCTTGCGGAAGAGGATTTGGCGGCAGTGGCAGCGTATCTAAATGAACAGTATGAAGAGCAGAAGCCCCTGTGGGACACGGTTCGGTATTGTTAGCGGAAACCCATAATCCACCGATTGACGCAGGGAAAAAAGAATGATATATTTATCATATTGATATGCAGTCAGGCTGCAAGCGGTAATAGAAGAAACGGAGTTTTATATAGATGTCATACCCTAGAAAAAGGCTGGATTTGAACATGCTCATTTTGGAGCGCAGATCCTGCGAAGCAATGGAATATGCTGCGAAGCAGAAGAATCCAAAATGGAGCTTTGAACGATTTGAAGCGCTTCATTTCGGAATCGTAGATGATTCGGAGGCCGGTGAGGAATACGATGCGTATCGTGTGTTGTCTCAGGCCGAACCGTATTTGGATGAACTGGATAAACAGATTCCGTTCCTGCATCCTTTGGAGCGGGGAACGCATTATGTATGGGAATTATTTTTGGAGCTGCCGCGTGTCGGAAGCAGTCGTTCCACAAGACAGTTATGGAACCGCCTTGCGAGAGCAATGTCGGGAATTGAGCTGCCAATCGAAACGGATGAATTTATCGACCGGTACGGGGAACTTCTTCAGGGACTTTTGAAGGACGCCACGGATATGGGGGACCGTTTTTATCTGGCGGAACTGGATTACGGCGGATGGGATGGCGGAATTATTTCCAAGGATTTCCTGATTGAAGGTCTGCAAATGCTGGTTGCGAAACTCAAGAGCCCGGTGCTTGACCGCCCGGTGAAGGGAGAGAACGATGCTGCAGCTGAGGCAGCGGCAACAACGGAGGAAACCGGGGAAGAGTAAGCAATACAGCGGAGAACAGGGTTCTGTTTTTCGGACAACAGATAATAGTGAACCGGACTGTGAATATAACGGAATGTGAGGGAAGAGGAATGTTTGCGAACAAGAAATCCGAAAAAGCATGTCAAATCATGATGTATTGCGGCGGTGCGGCAGTATTTTTTTCATTGGTGATGGTTTTGACCGTTTTGATTGGCGGCAAGGGACAGCCGTTTGAGAAAATGATTCGTGCCGGCGCGTATCTTTTGATGGGCGGCGGATGCGGTGTATTTGGATTGGTCGGATACCTTGGGGTACGCCCGAAGACAGGCAAGGTTTATCGTCTTGCTTCTTTCCTGATGGGCGGCGGACTTTTCCTGCAGTTTATTTCCGCAATGTTTCTTTATTTGCAGGTAACGGCACTGATGCCGAGTATTTTCCTTTTGGGAACTATGTTAATCGGTCTGTTGGGGCTTGTATTTATCGTATATGTCGGCGCAGATGCAGCACAGAATTTCTATCAGCGAAGCAATGATGAGATTTTCCTGATTGTCTTTATGGTGGGCAGTACGATTGTCAGTTTCTTTGCTCTGATGTCGGCCGGTAAGGGCGGCGTGCTCTCTGTCATTGAGGCCATTTGCCTGTTTATTGTCGGCGTCCTGCGATTCGCTGTTCCGATTATTTATGTCAAATTCGTAGACTGCATTCGTGACCCCTATTCACAGGAAGAGGTTGACGAAGAGCTTGCCCGCCGCGCGGAGATTCGTCGAATCGCGCGTGAGGAAAAGGCAAGAAAGAAAGAGGAAAAGCGTAGGGCAAAGGAAGAAAAGAAGGCGGAAGAGGAACGTAAAAAGGCCGAGGAAGCTGCCCGCAAGGCAGAAGAGGAGCGTAAGGCTCAAGAGGAGGCTGCACGCAAGGCAGAAGAGGAACGCAAAGCAAAGGAAGAAGCGGCACGTAAGGCAGAGGAAGCCAGAAAAGAGGCCGCACGCAAAGCAGAGGAAGCCAGAAAAGAGGCCGCGCGCAAAGCGGAGGAAGCCAGAAAAGAGGCTGCACGCAAAGTGGAGGAAGCCAGAAAAGAAGCAGAACGTAAAGCCGAGGAGGAGCGTAAAGCAAAGGAAGAGGCTACACGCAAGGCGGAAGAGGAGCGTAAGGCGGAGGAAGCCAGAATTGCTGCCGAGAAAGCTGCGGAAGCAAGAAAGCAGGCGGAAAAGGACGCCACGACCAATGCGAAGGAGTGGGCAATGGAAGAAGCCGCCCGCTTGGCGCCGGCGGTTTTTGGCTGTTCCTTGGAGGAATGGAAAAACAAATAATAACAATACAAAGCACCCGAATTGTCTACAGCAAATCCCGCACATTTTTCTGTGCGGGATTTTTGCTGTTCCGGCAACAAGTCGGTGATAAGCCGGTGTTAAAAGTACAAGATATAGTAGTCTATGAGTTGTGCAAACACAATGAACGACCATTTATCCCTCAAAACATGTCGTTTTATCCCGGAACGGTTGTTAGGGGGGATTTAGGATGTTATAATACAATCAAAAAAGTAATTGGGAGGAATTATGAAACGCAAGATGTGGGTGCATTCTTTGCCCAGGTATATCACTATTTTGACGATGGTTATTCTGTTTATTATAATGAGTCTAACACTACAAGTAGGAACCTTGTAAATAGCTGTATGGACGAAATAGCAGCACGATATTATGATTTGTTCGGATTAACTATACTATATGATGGCGGTGCTTATTATGAATCGCCAATAGACATTTGCAAAGGGGCGGTTACGTCATCCAATATAAGTACATTATGTAAACATTCCGGGACAATTCACACAGAAAGAGGTAATGTTATCTCATCTTTCAAAAACAGTTTTTCTGGCAGTAATACAATTACAAATGTCTTATGGTCTTGTCATGCAATTGAACTATAGTCAATAGAGT
>DLOO01000041.1:0-17730 GCA_002479645.1 Lachnoclostridium sp. UBA7482
GGTCGGATGAAGCAAATAAGGCTTGCAGCGATACTTAATCTTCCAAGGCTCCTCCTTATCAAGGATACATCCGCCAATGGAATAAATCATACCGTTGCAGGTAGTACCTACACCGTGGAACAGAAGCAGCCAGCCGTCGTCAAGCTCGATCGGAATCGGGCCGGCGCCAACCTTGGTCCATGCCCAGCCGGTAGGATTCATGACATGATGATGATATCCCCAATGCTCCATATCCGGACTTGCGGAAATGTACATATCGCCAAACGGAGTATGTCCATTATCGGAAGGACGGGAGAACATCATGAACTTGCCGTTGATCTTCTTCGGGAACAATACACCGTTACGATTGTAAGGAAGGAATGCATCCTGAAGTCTGTAGAACTTCTTGAAATCGTACGAGTAAGCTACGCCGATGGTTGCACCGTGGTAACCCTCAAACTGGGTACACCAGGTTACATAGTAACGATCTTCAATCCAGCAAACTCTGGGGTCGTAACCGGTAGCTACGCCAACGCACTCCTCCTTCTCGTTGTAGAGAGGAAGGGGATTGTGCTCGATATCCCAGTCAATCGCATTGTCGCTCTTGCCGAGGAACAAATGCTGCTCCATAGCCTTATCATCGCTGCGGAAGATACCCACGAAGGCACCATCCTTAGCAACAACAGCACTGTTGAAGATGCTGTTTGCGCTCGGAATCTGGTCTCTCTTGATAATCGGGTTGTTTGAATAACGCCAAATCGGGTCATTGCATCCCTCAGGCTTGTCCTGCCACGGGATATTGGGTAAATTTGCTCCAATAATCATAGTTGTAAACTCCTTCAAAAGTTATTGTCTGATATTATAATC
The DNA here is from genome assembly GCA_002479645.1 of Lachnoclostridium sp. UBA7482. Lineage (GTDB taxonomy): Bacteria > Bacillota > Clostridia > Lachnospirales > Lachnospiraceae > ISDg. Next base: position 847 of record DLOO01000041.1, read on the forward strand.
TTACTATAGCAATTTCTTTCCGCGTTTGATATAATGAGATTACATAAAAATAGTACAATTCTATTTTCCCGGAGGGAGGTATCATTTTTGGCACAATTATTTGAATATATTGACACATTAAATTCCCCTTACGAAGCCTTCTGGGTGGACAGTCACAATCAAAATGACCCGACTCGTCCTCACTGGCATTACTACATGGAACTCATTTATGTCGTATCCGGTCAGATCTACGTGGAGTGTGAGCAGCAGAAAATGCTTCTTTCTCCGGGCGGAATTGCCATTTTCCATCCCAAACTGATTCACAATGTATACCCATCCGATCCCGGGAACTATCGTTACGGCGTTCTCAAATTCGATATCAGCCGCTTAAATATCAACAATAGTTATACGCCCCGCCTCCGTACGCTTTTTGAACACGCGCGAATGGAGGCTGCGCAGATGTTCTTCCCGGGCGACCAGGTGCAGAACCTTCCCATTGAAACAACCTTTTCCACTTGTATCGCCGAGCTGGAGCAAAAGGATTACGGTTACGACATGATTGTCCACGCCTCCCTTTGCAATCTTCTCATCGGTATTATCCGCATTTGGCGCGGGAAGGGGTTGGACACCGCTGAGGCAATTACTTCCTCTGCCGATACCAACTCCATTGATTCCATTACCGAATACATCGACGAGCACTCCCATGAGACCCTTCTTGTGGAGAATCTTGCAGAACGCTGCAATATGAGCTACTCCTACTTTGCCAAGAATTTCAAGCAGATTTACGGACGCAGCTGTAAAGAATACATCGAATTTGTCCGCGTCTGCAAAGCCGAGGAGCTTCTTCTGTTCACGGACTTCGACCTGAGCTATATCAGCCAGGAGACCGGATTTGCGGATTGCAGTCATTTGATTAAGATTTTCAAGCGTTGGAAGGGAATCACGCCCAAGCAGTACAAGCTGAAACGAATTCGCGGAACGGTTTCCTCCATGAAACCATGTTGAGAGCGTCGTATATATTACGAAAAAAGAAAAGTAGAAAAGTCTTGAAAATGGCTGAAAATGGGTGTGTTTTTATGGTTGATGTGTTTCATTGATAGTGTTAAAGGGGTAGGTTACGGTATCACTATGGATATTGAGTAGGGTTATGAATACACTATGTATGTCAGAAAGGAGAAGGTAAAAATGGATAATAATTCTTTGATGACAAATGAAATGCTAGCGCAAATTAAGCAGGTAATGGGACAGGCTCGGTCAAATGTTGCAAAGGTTGTAAATAATGAGTTGATAACAGCCTATTGGAATATTGGTCGCATTATTGTTGAACATGAGCAGGAAAATAGTGAGCGTGCAACATATGGAAAACAGACATTAAAAGAATTGTCAAAAGTATTAACGGAGGAATTCGGAAAAGGATTTTCTGTTTCAAATATTTATAATATGCGTCTGTTTTATTTAACGTATCAAAAATTCCAGACAGTGTCTGGAAAATTGAGTTGGTCACATTATTGTGAATTACTTTTAATTTCAGAGGATGATAAAAGAAGTTTTTACGAGAAAGAATGCATTAATGCCGGATGGTCTGTCAGAGAATTGAAAAGGCAGATGGAAACATCATTATATGAGAGATTGCTATTATCATCCGGTACAGAAAACAAAGAACGAGTTCTTGAACTAGCCTTAAACGGTAATGAAATTACAAAGCCAAGTGATATTATCAAAGATCCTTATGTGTTTGAGTTTTTAGGAATACCGGAAGATAAACCTGTGTTAGAAAGTGACCTTGAAAAAGCCTTGGTTGAACATATAGAAAAGTTTTTACTTGAACTTGGAAAAGGTTTTATGTTTGTGGGAACTCAACAGAGAATTACCCTTGGGAATGAGCATTACTATGTAGATATGGTTTTCTATAACAAGATATTACATTCTTATGTGCTGATAGAGTTGAAGACCAAGAAACTTATGCCGGCAGCAGTTGGACAGCTGAATATGTACCTGAATTATTATGCCGAAGAAGTTAATGAGGAAAGCGATAATCCGCCAATAGGAATTATTCTTTGTACAGACAGAGATTTCCTAGGGGCAGAATATGCTTTAGGCGGATTGAATAATAATATATTTGCTTCTAAATATACCTATGTTATTCCGGATAAAGAGGAATTGATAGCGCAGGTTGAAGCAGTGCTTGAAAAATGGAATGACAAAAAATAATAGTAGTACAAAATGGCAGAGCCAACGAAATGCGAGTTTCCTCATTATTTCATTGGCTCTGCCATTTTGCTTTATTTATTTGTGATTACTTATCACCGGTCTCTTCCTTTTCCGGCTCAAACGGAACTTCCTTCGCGTTATCAATCAGGATATCCCATGCCTTGTCACAGGTAATGCAGTATACAATGTAATCCTTGCCATAAGTCCCTTCAAAACTCTCAAGATCCTTAATCTGTGTGCCTTCCATATATTCCTGAGCTGCCTTCTTATAAGTCTCATCATCAAGAACAATATTTTCAGCCTTGGCAATCGCCTGAAGTACCATGTACTGCTTTACGGTCTGCTCCGCACCGTCATTCACGTCTTTTTCAAATTCCGCATAGTCTTTGTAATCCCCCATGGCAAGAACGAGCTCCTTAACGGTCATACCATACATGGCAGAATAACTCTCATACTCGCTCATGGTCTGATCCACAAAATGCTTCACGTCCTGAGCATCCACCTCGATGGTTGCATTCTCAATCGCCCGGTCAATCAGCTGGCGGAGTTTATTGCTCTCGAGATTGTTTTTCTTTTCGGTCTCAAGACTCTCTCTTAAGTACTTCATAAACTCGTCAACGGTCTTGTACTTATCCTTGGTCTGCGCCTTGACATAGTCGTCGGTCAGTTCCATAAGCGTTTTATTTACATAATTAATCTTAACAGTAAATACCGCCGGCTTTCCTGCAAGGTCAGGATTCTTATCATAAACTTTCGGGAAGGTTACCGTAATGTCACAGGTCTCGCCGACCTTCTTCCCAATCAGGGAAGACTCGAAACCGTCAATAAAGGACTTGGAACCGATTTCAAGGGTTGCTCCCTCTGCTTTACCACCGTTGAATTCCTTGCCGTCCATCTTGCCGACATAATCAATGTTCAGAACGTCTCCGTCCTTAACCTCCGAGTTATCACGCGTCTCATCCTTAATATAGTTCGGATAGCGCTCAAGAAGCTCTTTCACAGCATCCTCAACATCTTTATCCGTTACCTCGGTATCGTTACTGAAGGTAAGTCCCTTGTACTCTCCAAGCGTAATCTTGCCGCCGCATTCATAGAGATAATTCGGAACCGCTGTCGGGCTCGGCGTATTCACTTCGATCTTGTTGTCGTCCTCTTTGCCGCAGGAGCACAGGAAAAGTGCCAGGCTCAAAAGAACTGTCATTATCAATAATTTCTTCATGGATATACTCCTATCGTATTTTTTGTGCAAACACAAGCTTTATTCTAGCACATACACGCCTGAAAAGTAAAGCAAATGCACTGAATTTTCACATTTATTTTTCTTGCTCCTCGCGTGCCGCCGCCCTTCTCGCTCTCAGAAGCGTGAAACTGGAAATCAAATCGGTAAATCCTCCGTAAATCAGCCCGATGCCGATTAACCTCTCCTGATTTTCCTTACTCAAAAAATTGAAAAGCAGGATACCGCCGGTTACAACGGAAACCAAAGACACAATAAAATGAACCTTTGCACCGGTATAACCGAGCTTCTTCATATCCCAAGCATTCTGCAGCTTCATAAATCCGCTGAACAGCACCAAAAGCGACAGCACCAGATTCAGCTTCCCAATAATCTCATCAACATTTGCAATGGCAATAATACCGCCGACAAGCGCAAGCAAAGAAAATGCCAGTGCATAATTCCGCTCGTCCAGCTGCTCCTCTCTGCGCAGATAATCCACGGAAAAACAGATTCCCACGGCAATCAAAAGAAGGGCAAGAATATAACCGATGTAATTTTGCGTATCGCCGGGCCAAATAAGTATCAGGACGCCAAGTGCAACCAAAACACTGGAAATCAGAATAATATCGAATTTCATCTTTTTCAGAAAGCCCATAGTCCCTCCTACAATTTACTGTTGCAGCAGTTTTTGCCGCTCTGCTTTGCTTTGTAAAGCATCTGATCCGTAATTCGGAACAGTTCGGCCGCCGACATGTTAACCTCGCTGTGCTGGAATACGCCGCAGCTGAAAGTAATCGCGGGACCGGTATTCCAGTCGTAATGCAGGCTGCGGAATTCGGAAAGAACCTCTTCCATCTTCTTCACTGCTTCTTTTTCCTTGAGCCCCGGCAGGATTACGGCAAACTCCTCGCCGCCGTAGCGGCACGGGAAATATTTTTCCCCGCAATTTTTTTTCAGCACTTCCGCCAACGCAAGAATAACCATATCGCCGTTTTTATGTCCGAAAGTATCATTTACCCTCTTAAAATTGTCGATATCGATGATGGCAAGCGACAACGGTTCACGTCCGCGTTCGCGAATCTTCTGTCCCAGCAACGAATGGAATGCCGCATGATTGTATAAACCGGTCATCGGCTCACGAAGCAGTCTCTCGCCAAGGTTTTCATTGTCTTCAATATGAGAACGGATAATGTCATCCTTTTCACGGATAAATTTCATCAAAATCGCCGCAAGGAAATGCGACAGCATCAGGGTCACCATTGCAACGATGACATTCAAAACACCGTTGGTGTTGTCGGTCATCCAGAAATAAAAGGAAAAGGCAAGCATGGAGACCTGCCCGCACAAGTGCGCAACCAAAACGATGTTTTTTACCCCGTAGGTTGCCGACCACAGAATCGGTATCTGGTAGCAGCTGAACAATACCAAAATCGAGTGCCCGTGACAAATTGCCAGAACAGTTGCCATAAACTCCAGGTAAAATACCGTTGCGTACTTTTTCCGCCCCAAACTGATATTCGGGGACTCCAACACGGAACGAAGCACCATCACACCACCGGAATTTGCAACCAATGGGAACCAGAAATGCAAATCCGAGTATTTTTCCCATGCCACTTTTCCCCGGTATGCCACAAAAAATGCAAGTATCTGAACCAGGGAAATAACTCCAATCAATCCAAGCATACACCAGAAAAACTGTCGGTGAAGTTTTTTATACCTTTCTTCCATTGTTCCCCCCTTATAAATGTAAGAAATATTTTGCCAACTGAAAATACACAATCAGCGAAACCGCGTCAACAATCGTTGTAATAAACGGACTCGCCATAACCGCCGGGTCAAATCCGACCCTTTTCGCTAAGAGAGGCAGCGTACAGCCGATAATTTTGGCGCACAAAACCGTAACACACAATGTCAGACAGACAACCAAAGCAACAATCGGGGTGATGTCCTTTCCCATCAGCCATTTGTCTATCACAAATAATTTACCAAAGCACAACAGACCCAGCGTACAGCCGCACATCAACGCAACCCGCGCTTCTTTCCAGATAATCCGAAGCACATCGGCAAACTCAACTTCTCCCAGAGACAGAGCTCGAATAATGGTAACGGAAGCCTGTCCGCCGGAATTTCCGCCGGTATCCATCAGCATCGGAATGAATGCCGTCAACAGAACCTGCGTTGCAAGCGCCTCCTCAAAGGAGGAGATAATCATTCCCGTAAAGGTTGCCGAAACCATCAGAAGCAGAAGCCATGGAATACGGGATTTCCACAATTCAAACGGCGCCGTCTTCAAATAAGGCTTCTCCGTCGGCAGCATAGCGTTCATCTTTGCGAAGTCCTCTTCCGCCTCGTCCTGCAGGACGTCCATAGCGTCGTCGACGGTAACGATACCGACCAGACGATGTTCTGCGTCAACAACCGGAAGCGCAAGCGCATCGTACTTACTAATCTGGGACGCTACAAACTCCTTATCATCCTGCGTAGTAACACAGATGGCATTGTCCTCCATAATATCCCCGATCAGGGCGTCCTTCGCGGACAGTAAAAGCGTCAGAACCGTAACGCTGCCAATCAGGTGTGAATTGACATCCGTAACATAGCAGGTGTAAATCGTTTCCTTATCAATAGCGACCTGACGAATGTACTGGAAAGCATCCTCTACCGTCATATTCTGCTTAAAGCGGACAAACTCGGTAGTCATAATGCTTCCGGCACTGTCGTCCGGATACTTCAGAAGCTCATTCAGCGTCTTTCTTTCTTCGCCCTTATAGTTTGCGAGGATTCGCTTAACCACGTTGGCAGGCATCTCCTCAATCAGGTCTACGGTATCGTCCATATACAGCTCCTGCAGGACTTCCGAAAGCTCCGTATCACTAAAGGAATCAATCAAAATCTGCTGCAAGTCGCTGTCAAGCTCGACGAACACCTCCGCTGCCGGCTCTTTCGGCAAAATACGAAATACCACCGCATACTGATTGCGGTCAATCATTTCAAAAAATTCCGCAATATCCGCAGGCTCAGCGTCTGAAAGGAGTGAGCGCAATCCCGCGTATTTTTTCTGTTCCAGCAGCTCAAGAGCCTGCTCAAAGGAAATGTTCTGATTTTCCATCGGCTTTACCTTCCTTTCCTGCTGTAACGAAAGACATCCGCCAATGTCTATCGCGCGTAAGCAAATCCCAGAATGGTGAAAAACTTCTCCATATCTTCCCCATTCGGTGCAATCTTTATTTCATAGTTTTTCTCTTCCCCATCCGGAATAATCAAGGTGGAATGACAATGATTCCAACCGATTTCCTTCGGATTACAGGTTTTCACCAACTGACCGTTTACATAGACGTCCGCTTTGCCCGCAGACAAATCTCCGGCATCCTTGAAAATCAGGAAGAAGCTTCTGCAGCGAAGACGAACGATAAACGGTGCGTTGTTATTACAATCAACCGGACGCATCCAGTTATCGGTAAACATCGGTGTTACGACATTGTCGCAATCCAGCTCCGCGGCCTGCAAAACCGTGTCGGTATCCGTAAAGGAACCGGCGTCTACCGTAATATTGTGCGTCGCAAGTTCTTCCATGCTTACCGATCTGGTTATAAGCTTTTCTTTATCATAAACGCGGCTCATGCATGCTGTCTCCGGCCACTCCGGCATCTCGGACATCTGTGCCAGGGACTGTTCCATCATAAACATCACGCAGTCCGCCATAATCCGGTGCCCTTCATTGGACGGATGGAAGCAGTCATAGAAATACTGACGTTTTGTAATGATTCGTCCGTCTGCTTCTCCGAACTGCGGACTTACCGCATCCAAAACGCTGACCATCGGTAAATCATAATGACGACCGATTGGCGACAGACGCTCCTGTAAGTTCCAATCATTCATAAATACGGAGAACAACAAAATTACCGCGGGCTCGCCCGGGCCGTTCCAAATCTTGGAAATCAGGCTCTCATAGCATAGTCCCTTGGTCTCGTCCCCTTCATCATTTACGGCAAATTCCACCAAAACAACATCCGGCTCTACGGTTCCGCCGCGAAGGATGTCCCTGTCATAACGAAGAACTCCGAGCTCGGAGGAAGTTCCGCCCATACCTGCCTTTACCAAGCGAACATTTTCCGGCTTTTCGGCGTACGTCTCGGCAAATGCCTTATAGATGCGGTAAACATAGCTCTGCGTAGCAATCGGTTTCGCACCGGCGCCCTGCGTAATGGAACCGCCGATAAATGCCAAAGTAACCTCTTCGCCTCTTGCCGCCTTTTCAATCGCATTTCTCAAACGATAGGTATTGCCCGGAGACATGAGCGAACGGGAAATCATCTCACGGTATGCGTCAGACTCAAAATCCACCGGCGGGTCGATTTCCGGCTCCGGAACCTCGTAGCCGTCATTCAAATAGAGTACAATGGTAACCTTTGCCTCAAGACCATCCTGCTCCGAATGGAAGAACAGCGTGCCGAGAATGTCATCCTCTTCGGAAAAAGCAAACTCAGACAGCGGGAATACTCTCTCCGCTCCGTCCGCACAGGTTTCCATACGAATCCGGCTTCCTGACTTGTATTTGTCCGTCTTTCCGTAATTCTGAAGCTCGCAGCAAACCGTTACCTCGCGTTCCTCCTCATGCGCTGCACAAACCGTAAGTCCGACGCTATGTACCATCTCAGCAAATTTTGACGTATACTGCAATGCCGAAGCCAGTTCGCCCGGCAGCTCCGGACAGATCAGATGCAGCTTGTTCGCAATTCTTCCCTCAAGGAAAACGGTCTCGGTAAAGCCTTTTTCCGAAGGATGCGCAGTTACAATATTGTCTTCAAGAATAAAGTAGATTTTCGATCTTTTTTTCGTGGGATCTTGTGGAGCCACCGGTCCTTTCATAATTCACCTGTTCTGTCGTTATGAAAACGACATTCCTCCGTTTCTGATAAATAACGTTCAAAAAGGCATAATACCGCATTCTTAAACAAATACATATATTCATAATATAAAAAACGCACGGCAAATGCAAGTTATAAATCCAAATCGCCCTTAATAATTCAATTATTTCAGTCATTTTTCACGAATTTTTCCACCAAAATCAAAAAATAGCAAGAAATGAGAAACTAACAACAGGAATTGATTAGCACGGCAAATCCGGAAAGGCTATACTTGATGCAGATACAACAATTTCCGCACAGCTCCCTGTGCGTTACCGAACTAGTTTTGGAGGTTTCTATGAGAAAAAAGTTTCTATTATTTTCCCTCATTTTTTCGTTGATTCTGGCAACCGGTTGTGAAAATGCCGCAAGTCCTTCGGCGCCTTCGCCCACAGAATCCGCCGACACTCCGACTCCCACAGAGGGTCCGGCGCTCGATGCAAATGCACTTCAGCTGACCTACGATGTAAGCAAGAAAGAACAGGAAATCGACGGCTTCGGCGCAGGCTTTACCTGGTACAGCGATTATGCTGTGAAAGCGCCCAATTCGGATGCCATTATGGATCTTTTGTTCAAGGACGCAGGTCTTACCATTCTTCGCTTCAAGTGTGATTATGATTATCCGGAATTTCTGAGCTCTGCCAAGACCAACCTTGCATTTTACAAGGCTGCACAGGAGCGTGCCGACGCCCGCGGCGAAAAGATTACGACTCTTTACACCAGCTGGTCTCCCGCCGCTTACCTGAAGAATACCGGAAATGTCAAGGGCGAGGGCACTCTTCGCAAGGATGCCGCCGGCGCTTATGACTATCCCGGATTTGCCAAATGGTGGCTCGAGGCGGTAAATGCTTACCGTGATTTCGGCGTTCCGGTTGACGTTGTCAGCATCCAGAACGAATGCGACTTCATTGCAAGCTACGAAAGCTGTGAATTTGATCCGACAGAAACAAGCAAAAATGCCTGCTATGCAGACGCATTTTTGGCAACCTACCGTCTTATGAAGGATTCCCTCGGCGACAACATTCCGTTAATGATTGCTCCGGAGACCATGAGCTGCGGTTCCGGCGAACTGAAGGCTTACGTCAAGAAAATTGTTGAGGAAGCTCCGGAAAGCATTTATGCCCTCGGACACCACCTGTACGTCGGCGGTACCTCAACAGACAACCCGAATTACTGCAATGCCGATTCCTTTATCATGAACTTCATGAACAACAAGGAGTATATCAACCGGATTGGCTGTAAAGCATGGCAGACCGAGTTCTACCGCGGAACCTCTTTGCAGACTGCAAATGTCATCAACAATTCCCTTGCTTATGAGAATGTCAGCGCATATATCTACTGGGGCGGTATTTGGGAAGCCAAATCTACCGATACCATTTACGACAACAACCTGATTATTGTCGGACGCAGCATTCCGGACTGGCCTTCCGATGAAGGGTACCTTGCCTGCGGGGATTACTATGTTATGCGCCATTTCTCCGAATTTGTCCGTCCCGGCTATCATCGTATCGATGCATCCATCAAAAATCCCGGACATATCCGTATGTCGATGTACGCAAGCCCCGACGAGAAGCGTCTGGTTGCTGTTGTAATCAACAACAGTAAGGATGCTGCGGAACTGCAGCTGCCCTTTGATGATGCATTTGCCGCTACTCAGGTTTACCAGTCGGTGCTTTCCGATAACTTTACTGCCGATATGCTGTATCAGAACAAGGGCTCTCTGGACAAAAACAACAAGCTTACGCTCCCCGGAGAAAGCCTGACGACCATCGTTATTGATCGTTAATTATTATCGCAATTTCGTAATTTCTTAAACCAATACTCTTTACGCAAAACGCTCCCCGCATAAAGGCGGAGAGCGTTTTGCTGTTATCTCAAAGAATCAGCATCATAAGTCCGACCGCGGCACACGCCGCAAGCGCAACCGTAACCATTCCGCGCCCACGATAGGAAAGAACCAATGCAACTCCGGTTCCGACTGCGGAGGGAAGCATTTGCTTCGTACAATACAAGATTCCCGGAAATGTCATTGCCGCCAGCACGGCATAAGGAATGTAATACAAGACCGATTGAAGAAAACGGTTCGTAATCTTCCGCTGCATCAGCCCAAATGGCAATGCACGAACCAAGTAGGTCACAGCGGCCATTACCGCAAGCGCCGTAAAAAATTCCGTCAGTTTCATGCAGCGCCTCCCGTCTTTTCCTCCGTTACCGAAACCGGAAACAAAATCGCCCCGATCGTTGATGCTGCAAGCGCACAGATAATGATGGAGGTTCCTACGGAAACCCCGGAAAATACCGGTGCATAATACAACAGGCAACTGACGGCAGCTGCAATCAGAACCACCCACAGAACATGCAAATCACTCTTTGCCTTCGGTACAATAATCGCAAGGAACATTCCGTAAATTGCAATGCTCATAACCTCCGTAATTCCTGCCGGCAGAATGCTTCCAAACACACCGCCGCCGAGCGTACCGCCGCTCCATCCAAGATAAGGCAGGGTCATCAGTCCCAAAAAATAACTCCGGCTTACCTCTCTGTCCCGGTTCACCGAAACACCGAAAATCTCATCGGTGATTCCGAACCCAAGCGCCCAGCGGGAAGCCCCGCGGAATTTGCCGTCCACCTTCTGGGAAAGCGATATCGACATCAGAGAATACCGCAAATTGATAATAAGCTGGGAAATTGCCAGTTCTGCCAACGAGCCTCCGCCCAGCATAATCTTCATACCGGCAAACTGTCCGGCGCTGGTCAGGTTCAACATGGAAATCAACGTAACTTCCCACCAGTAGAGTCCCTGTGCCACACCGGTAATTCCAAAAGAAAAGGATACAAAAAAGTATCCCAATGCAATAGGGATTCCGTCACGGAGTCCCTGCTTATAGTCACTCATAGTTTTTCCTTTTCATCTGCTGCATCTTGTTATAACTGCCCGCAAAGCCTTACAGTCTTGCGGGCAGACAATCATTTCTGATTAAAGAAGTACTACGCCCTTCTCGGCAGCGTACCGGCGTACCTCTTCCGGCCATGCGGAAACCTGTACCTCGCCGATGTGAGCCTTGCGGAGATAGAACATACAAATTCTGGACTGTCCGATTCCACCGCCTACCGTGTACGGAAGTTCGCAATTAAGGAGCGCCTTCTGGAACGGAAGCTCTGCTCTCTCCTCACAGCCGGCCTTCTTAAGCTGCTCGGCAAGAGAAATCTCGTCAACACGGATACCCATAGAGGAAAGCTCCAGCGCAATATCGGTAACCGGATAATAAACGATAATGTCGCCATTCAGCTTCCAGTCGTCGTAGTCCGGCGCACGTCCGTCATGCTTCTCGCCGGATGCCAGGATATCGCCGATCTGCATAATAAATACAGCGCCCTTTTCTCTGGCAATCAGATATTCTCTTTCCTTCGGGGTAAGACCCGGATACATATCCTCAAGCTCCTGTGTGGTAATGAAGGAAATTTCCTCCGGAAGAATACAGGTAATGTACTCATACTGGTTTGCCATATATTTTTCCGTTACGCGAAGCGCTTCATAAACAGCCTTAACGCACTCACGCAAAGTCTTCTCGTTACGATCTTCCTTCGTGATAATCTTCTCCCAGTCCCACTGATCTACAAAAATGGAGTGAATGTTATCCGTTTCCTCGTCACGGCGAATCGCATTCATATCGGTGTAGAGACCTTCGCCCACCTGAAATCCGTAACGGTCCAGTGCCATACGCTTCCATTTTGCAAGGGAATGTACGATTTCCAGTTCCTTATCGCCCTGTTCCTTTACGCCAAAGCTTACCGGACGTTCCACACCATTCAGGTTGTCGTTCAGACCGCTCTCCGGCGCTACGAACAAAGGCGCGGATACACGATACAGATTCAACTGGGTTGCCAGCTCTCTTTGAAAGAAATCCTTGACCCTCTTAATCGCAATCTGGTTTTCTTTATTGTTCAGCGCCGAAGCATACCCTTCGGGAATGTAAATATTGGATGCCATAAAAGCCCCCTTTCTGCGGAAAATCCGCAATCAATTTACTATTTGTGATATAACTTTTTGGTTTCGTATTTCGGCTCGCAGGTCAGATGCATACCGAGCTTACGGAACACGCCCTCATCTACGGAGGAAAGAATTACGCTGGAGTGTACCTCACAGCCCTTCAGTTTGCCAAGCTGCTGCATCGCCATCTCTGCGCTGTCGTAAGTCGCTGCGCCGATGGAAAGTGCAAGCAGAACCTCGTCGGTATGAAGTCTCGGATTATGATTGCCGAGATGATTGATCTTAAGGTCCTGAATCGGCTCAAGAATGCTCGGAGGAAGCAGTCTGACTTCATCCGGAATCTGTGCAAGCGCCTTCAGGGAATTCAGAAGCGCTGCAGAAGATGCACCGAGCAAATCGGAGGTTCTTCCGCAAATCAGGCTTCCGTCATTCAGTTCAATCGCAACTGCCGGTGCACCGGTCTCCTCTGCCTTTGCAAGCGCAACATCAACAACCGGACGATTCTTAACGGAAATGCCTGCCTGCTCCATCAGAAGCTGAATCTTATAAATTGCCTCGTCGGTTGCCTGCGCATTGCCTTTTCTCTTATCGCAAAGCGTGCTGTAATAGCGGCGGATAATTTCTTCCCTGGAAGCAATCTTGGCAGCCTCATCATCAATGATACAGTTGCCTGCCATATTCACGCCCATATCGGTCGGAGACTTATACGGGGATGTACCATATATACGCTCGAACATCGCATTTACAACCGGAAAAATCTCTACATCGCGGTTATAATTTACCGTGGTCTTACCATATGCCTCCAAATGGAACGGATCGATCATATTCACATCGTTCAAATCAGCCGTAGCTGCCTCGTATGCCAGATTCACCGGATGCTTAAGCGGAATATTCCAAATCGGAAAAGTCTCAAACTTTGCATAGCCCGCCTGCACGCCTCTCTTGTGCTCGTGATACAGCTGGGAAAGACAGGTTGCCATCTTGCCGCTTCCCGGTCCGGGCGCCGTAACCACAATCAGGGAGCGGGTAGTCTCAATGTATTCGTTTTTGCCGTAACCGTCGTCGCTGACAATCTTGGAAATATTGGACGGATAGCCCTCAATTTGGTAGTGACGGAACACACGCAGTCCCAGGCTTTCCAGTTTTTTCTGATACAAAAGCACGCTCTCCTGCTCCACAAATCTGGTCAGGACGACACTGCCGACGTATAAGCCATATCCGCGGAACGCATCAATCAGACGAAGGACGTCCAAATCATAGGTAATACTCAAATCGCCTCGAACCTTATTCTTTACGATATCTCCCGCATTGATCGCGATAACGATTTCGGCCTCCTCCTTCAACTGAAGCAGCATACGAATCTTACTGTCGGGCTGAAATCCGGGCAATACTCTCGATGCATGAAAATCGTCAAACAGCTTGCCGCCGAATTCGAGATAAAGCTTACCGCCAAACTGGGCGATACGCTCCTTAATGTGCGCGGACTGCATCTCCAGATATTTGTCGTTATCAAAACCCTTTCTAATCATTGGTTTTTCCTTCTTTCTTCACTAAATGCCTTCTGTCAAATCAATGGATAAAAACTCACTCAACGGCTCTTTCAGGTTCATAACCGCATCAACAATACACGGTTCAAAATATTTGCCTCGTCCCTTTTCAATAATCGCAAGCGCTTCTTCAATTCCCATACGCTTCTTGTATACACGCTCACTTAGCAGGGCATCCAAGGTGTCCGCAACAGCCATGATTCGGGCGCATAACGGAATCTTAACTCCCATAAGGCCATTGGGGTAACCGCTACCGTCCCAATGCTCATGATGATAAAGAACCGTATCTTCGATCGCGCGCAAAAGCTCTTCATCCCCGATATTGGAGAGGCTCTCCCGTACAAGGCGATAGCCTTCGGTGGTATGCCTCTTTATGACTTCGTACTCCTGTTCGGAAAGGCTTCCTGCCTTATGTAAAATACTGTCCGGCACCGAAAGCTTGCCCATGTCATGAAGCGGCGCAGCCATTGCGTATTTGCGAATCGTGCTGTCCGAAAGGTCAATCACATAATTTCCCTGACGCTTCATTTCAACCGCAATCATATGAACATATTCTCTGGTTCTCCAGACATGAAGCCCGGTATCCTTATCTCTCGACTCCACAAGATTCGCAAAACCGGTAACCAACTGATTCTGCATATCTTCCATCTCCGCATTTTTCTTCTGCAGGTGAATCAGAGTCCTTTGGATAATGGTAACCAAAAAATAGTTGACGACAACCAATGCAAGGAATTCCATTGTGGTCCAGAATGCATAAGACGCAAACCACTCCATCGGAGTAACCTGCAGGGAAGAATTCAACACCTCGGTAAAAGAGCGAAAATACAGTGTCAGAACAAGAAATGCATAACTGATTACCGTAGTAAATACTGTAAAACTCTGTCGGTAATATAAACAGGACAAAGACGGCGCAAGCGCATAGGCAATGCTCAGGTTCGTTCCCTGCTTGGTGGATATGTAACAAACCAGCAAGTGAATACTGATTGTCAGCAGATATTTGGTAATCCGGCTCCGTCTCGGAATGTGATCCAGTTCCCTGGTCAGAAGCACCACCCCGACAATAAAGAGCATAACCATGGCGCATTCCTGAAAAGATATATCAAACAGTCCCAGGCGCGCAGACAATGCATAAACCGGTCCCAGGAAAAAGAAAAATGACAGACAGAGCCTCAGGAAAGAGTTCACATGTTTTTCATTTTGTATGAAATACTGTGCGTCAACTTCCATAACTTCCTCCCAAATAATGCAAGCAATAATTATTCCTGTGCGTTTCGCTCCGCATGTTCCTTCATCAATGCTCCGTCCTCAAAGTAATTGATCTTCATGGAACGCTTTACCTCGGCGAGCGTCTGTGCGGCAACCTTCTGTGCGCTGACGCTGCCCTGTCTTAACATCTCATAAATCTCTTCGATATGATTTGCTTCAAGCTCCTGTCTGCGTTCACGAATCGGAGCAAGCTCCTCCTCCAGTACCGCATTCAGGAAACGCTTAATCTTCACGTCGCCGAGACCGCCGCGGCGATAATGCTCCTTGAGTGCATCCAGACTCTCATAGTCCGGAAGGTATTTTGCAAAATGCTCCGGACGGGAGAAAGCGTCAAGGTAGGTAAATACCGCATTGCCCTCAACCGTTCCCGGGTCCGTCACCTTGATGTGATTCGGATCGGTATACATATTCATAATCTTCCGTTTCAATTCCTCGGCGGAATCCGCAAGATAAATGCAGTTGCCCAGAGACTTACTCATCTTCGCCTTTCCGTCGGTACCGGGAAGACGCTGACAGATCTCATTTTCCGGAATAACCGCTTCCGGTTCTACAAGAGTATCACCGTATGTCTGATTGAACCTACGAACGATTTCGCGTGCCTGCTCAATCATCGGAAGCTGATCATCACCAACCGGAACGGTCGTTGCCTTAAACGCGGTAATGTCCGAAGCCTGGCTGATCGGATAGGTAAAGAAACCGACCGGAATGCTGGTCTCGAAGTTACGCATAAGAATCTCATTCTTAACCGTAGGATTTCTCTGAAGACGGGAAACCGTAACAAGATTCATGTAATAAAAGGACAACTCGGTAAGTTCGGGAACCTGGGACTGAATAAAAATAGTTACCTTCTCCGGGTCCAGTCCGCACGCCAGATAATCAAGCGCAACCTCAATAATATTCTGGCGAACCTTCGCAGGGTTATCCGCATTATCGGTCAATGCCTGCGCATCGGCAATCATAATAAAAATTTTATCGTACTCTCCGGAATTCTGCAGCTCGACTCTCCGTTTCAGGGAGCCAACGTAATGTCCTACGTGCAATCTGCCTGTAGGACGGTCTCCGGTCAAAATAATCTTAGGCATAATTTTTCCTCACTTCCTCGTGACAAGATTTTCAGTCCCGACGCTCTGCTTATGCAGAGGTCGTGACATTATAAAATGCCGCGGGGCTGTTCTCTTTATTTTTTCGGCAAAATGCAAACAATCTCACATTTTACCCTAATATATAGAGTATAGCCACACACGGCACAAAAGTCAATCTTTTTCCTCGAAACGAGGGGCTGTTTTGTAACAGTTCAGTTATGCGGCACCTTTCTTCTGAAGCTCCAGCACCAGTTCCGAAAATCCTCTGCGGAACTGCTTTTCTTTGATCGTATAATTCTTTTTCTGCGTATGCAGCGTAATGCTCCTGTCCCCCCGGTGCACAGAAAAAGTGATTTTCAGAATTTTCTTCCAATTCACACTTTCGCTACCCTTCGGAAAACGGTAAAATGTAATCTGCCGGGTATCATAGGTGATTTTCTGCATACTCGTATAGACGAGCGAGATTACGCTGATCAGAAGCATTCCCATCACGAAAAGCTTCGTCTCCAGACCCTCCTTGGAAAACAGCCATGCCGTCATATCTTTCCCCGAGGCAAGCCCCACCGCAAAGACCACGCCCGCCATCAGCAGGCTAATCACCAGCATGACGACATATTCACCGGTTCGGTAACGCAGCATGCCCGCGCCCGAAATTACGCCAAACTTCTGCTGATAGGCGCTG
>DLOO01000041.1:17759-34448 GCA_002479645.1 Lachnoclostridium sp. UBA7482
CCGTCTCATAAAAATCATGATATCCAATCAAATCCGCTGACGCAAAAACACACCTTACTCCGTCCCTGTCATACAGGCAAAACGCGTCCTGATTCTTAATCTCCATGCGGGAAATCTCATACCATGCCAGCCTGCGGTACGAATGAAAAGGCGCTCCCAGCAAAATCTGTTCATCGTCATACAGCGTGTGCCGCTTTTGCATGCAGTACCCGCAAAAGAATCCGCAAATCAGAATCAGGAGTCCGATGCCAAGACACAATAGGATCGTGCCACCCGCTTCCTCCCACGCGCCGTCGGAGATCGCAAGACATGCAAACAGAGCTAAAAATCCCATCACAAAAATGCCCAAAGCCGGCAGTACCATAATTCTTGCCCGGGGAACAGCAAGTATGCGCATTCCCCGTTTTTGATAGTTTCGCTGCTCCTTTCCGCCCCGAAAGATCGGCATTGCCGACAGCAGTAGGATGATGACACCCAGAACCGCGAAAAGAATCCATTTAAGCACTCAAATATCCCTCCTGTCTTTGCCTGAGTCAGACGTTTGCAGATGAAACAGCAAAAGTGCCTTATAAACAATTAAGCGGTTACAATCTTGCTTGCCTGCTGAAGACCACGGCGTTCCACGGCCTCTTCACGCATCTTGTACTTCAAAATCTTACCGGCGGCATTCATCGGGAATTCCTCTACGAAGTCAACATAGCGGGGCACCTTGTGCTTAGCCATATGGTCAAATACATACTTCTTAATCTCTTCCTCTGTACACTCCGTACCCGGCTGAAGAATGATGCAGGCCATGATTTCCTCACCGTAATCCTTATCCGGAACGCCGATTACCTGTACGTCCTTTACCTTTTCGTAAGTGTAAAGGAAGTCTTCGATTTCCTTCGGGTAAATATTCTCACCGCCGCGGATAATCATATCCTTGATACGTCCGGTAATCTTATAATTACCATCCGGAAGTCTTCTTGCAAGGTCACCGGTGTGCAGCCAGCCGTCTGCGTCGATCGCTGCAGCGGTGGCTTCCGGCATCTTGTAGTAACCCTTCATGATGTTGTAACCACGAGCTACGAACTCGCCGTCAACATTGTCCGGAAGCTCCTCGTTCGTCTCCGGATCAACGATCCTGCATTCAACGCCGAAAATCGGACCGCCTACGGTATTCACACGGGTTTCGATGGAATCGGTTGTCTTACTCATGGTCGTAGCAGGACTCGCCTCGGTCTGACCATAGGTAATGCAGATTTCGGACATATTCATCTTCTCGATCACTTCCTGCATGGACTTAATCGGGCATGGAGAACCTGCCATAATACCGGTTCTCATGCAGGAGAAATCGGTCTTCGGGAAATCCTCATGGCCGAGCATCGCGATAAACATGGTAGGAACACCATGGAATGCGGTAATCTTCTCCTGATTGATACACTTCAGACTCTTTCTCGGAGAAAATGCCGGAATCGGGGACATGGTAACGCCATGCGTTACGGATGCGGTCATCGCAAGTACCATACCGAAGCAATGGAACATCGGAACCTGAATCATCATACGGTCCGCAGTGGAAAGGTCCATACAGTCACCGATTGCCTTACCATTATTCACAACATTGTAATGAGTAAGCATTACGCCCTTCGGAAATCCGGTGGTACCGGAGGTGTACTGCATGTTGCAGACGTCATGCTTATCAACAACGCTTCTCATGCGCTCAACTTCAGTAATGGAAACGCTTTCGCCCTTCTTCAGAGCCTCTTCCCAGCTGTAGCAGCCCGGCTGCTTGCTGTCTACGGTAACGATATTCTTAAGGAACGGCAAACGCTCGGAATTCAGCTGACCCGGTTCGCAGGTGGCAAGCTCCGGACACAGCTCCCTAACGATACCAACGTAATCGATATCCTTATGACCGTCAATCATAACCAAAGTATGGGTATCAGACTGACGCAGCAGGTACTCGATTTCGTGAATCTTGTATGCCGAATTTACGGTAACCAGTACGGCTCCTATCTTCGTGGCTGCCCAGAAGGTGATATACCATGCCGGTACGTTGGTTGCCCAAATCGCAACATGGTCGCCTCTCTTAACGCCCATGGCAATCAAAGCCTTTGCGAAATTATCTACGTCATCACGGAACTCCGGATAGGTTCTGGTGTAATCCAGCTCAGTGTAGCGGAATGCATACTGATTCGGGAATACTTCACAGATACGATCCAAAATATCCGGGAAGGTATAGTCCAAAAGTCTTTCCTTCGGCCAGATATAGTAACCGGTCTTGCGGTTATTCTCCTGCAAAGGATGCTTATGACGGGTCTTGTAGGGACGCATATAATTCGCATACTGCGGGAATACGGTCCATGCATCTGCCAAGTCGCGAGACCATCTCTTAACCCACTCAAGAGTTACATAACCTTCATAATGCATACTCTTCAGGGCTGCAAACATCTCGTCGAACGGCATGTCGCCCTCGCCCATCATCTTATAAATCAGCCTGCCGTTTGCATCGATTACGGAATCCTTTACATGACAATACTTAATGTACTCGCCGAGATTTTCAACCGTCTGAGCCGGAGCCTCGCCAAAATAACGATACGGATGGTGAATATCCCATAATGCGGCAATTTTACGGTTGCCTACTGCATCGAGTACCCTCTTCAAACGAGCGGTATCTGCATAGACACCATTTGTCTCCACAAGCATGGTTACGTTATTTTCTTCTGCAATCGGAACAAGCTGCTTCAATGCCGCGATAATCTTGTCATCGTCAACCTCGCCCTCGGGTTCTGCGTTGCGATCCGCAAGAACACGAATGTAGCATACGCCCAGCTTCTTTGCAAGCTCTGCATACTGCTTCAATTCCCCGATTACCATATCCAGATGCTCCTCATCCTTAAGAGCAATACCGGAAGACAAACAGGAAATCTCAACGCCGAGCTCCTGAAGCTTCTTAACCGTTGCGGGAATCTGTGCATCGGAAAAAGGCTTTGCCTTTACAGCAAAGATGTCATCGCCGAGACCACGGATCTCAATCCCGTTAAATCCAAGGTCTTTTGCCATGGTGTAAATGTCGGTCCAGGAATAATCCGGACATCCCAATGTGGAAAAACTGATTTTCATAAGAAAAACCTCCCTAAAAAATTCATAAGGTATAGCGTGAAGCTGGAACCTACCCACGTAAACTGTTAACTGCGCATCCTACGCGGAGCGTTTTTTCGTATAGGATTTCCTGCACAAAAAAATCTCTATCAGATTGCTCTGATAGAGACGCAGTATACTTACTTCGTGGTACCACTCTATTTCATGATTTCTCATGCACTCTGCAAACACGGAACCTTTCGGTCATATGTTCCTCCCCTGTAACGGTGGGACTCCGGCAGGATCTACACAGCTATGCTTTCAATCTGCAGCTCCAAGGCGAGTTCGTAATAACGCTTCTGCTGTTTCGCATCAACCAACAGCTTTCTGAAATCGGCAGTTCTTACTACTACTCCTCTTCAACACCTTATTTCTTTATAATCGCTGTATTGCATAATACATTGCCCAAAAGGAAATGTCAACAGTTTTTTTTGATTTTTTCCGATTCTTTTCTGATTTTCGATTTCAACTGTTTTCTCTGCATCCGGGAAGCGGTGAAACCTCCCCGTCAACCGTCAAATCAGCCATTTCCAAACGGATTACTTTCTTCAAATCTTCAACCGCCACTTCCACCTGGTACCCGATTTTCCCGCCGCTGAAAAGGATGGTTTCCAAGTCTGCCGCGTCGGCATCCAGAACCGTACGAAAGAATCTTTTCATACCAATCGGCGAACATCCGCCGTGAATATATCCGGTCAATCCGAGTAAATCCTTCGATTTTACCATCTCAATATTCTTCTCGCCTACGCTGCCCGCCGCCTTTTTCAGGTCAAGCTCTTTGCAGACCGGAACAACAAAGACGTAATTTGCCCCGGATTTGCCGACGGTAAAGAGTGTCTTAAATACCCGGTTTGGATTCTGTCCAAGCTCCGCCGCAACCTCCATACCGCTCACCACACCCGATTCCAGATAACAGTAGCTCCGATAGGACACCTTCTTGCTGTCAAGCACGCGCATGACATTTGTTTTCTCTTCTTTCTTTGCCATAACATTTCCCTCGTTCGTAACCGCCCCTGCTTCGTGATATCCCGTTATCCATATTGCCTTTACTAAACGCAAAATGATCCCGGACAAAACAGATTGCACAGCATGTTCGCGATGCAGATTCTGCAGCACATGCCGCCCGTATGATCCGTCGGCATTCCGTACATCGTACCGTTCGTCCGGTAGAATTCCCCGCCGCCCTGCATCTGCTCGTAGGTCTGGCGATAGGCGGAATTGCCCGGGTCCATCTCCATTGCCTCCTGCATATGCTCCAGAGCCGCAGCCCGGTTGCGCATCCCCCAGTTCGCTATCCCATACAAATAATGCCAGTATGCGTCGCGCTCCGTAACGGAATTCAGCACATTCATTGCCTCGGCAAATGCATTGTTTCGGATATAATTAACGGCTGCCTGCAAATATCTGGCGTCCCTGCTTTCGTATTTTTCGCTTCCCGCTCCCCGTTCATATGCACCAAAGGGGTCCTGTGAATACCCATAGGAGCCTCTCGAATACCCATAGGTTCCGCCCATGCCGCCGTAAAATCCGCCGAACGGATTGCCGCCAAACGAGCCGTTTCCGTATCCGCTCTGCCCGTAGCCTGCGGCATCCTTATTGATAATTGTCCGGTAAGCCTGCTGGATTTCCTTAAACCTTTCCTCCGCCGCTTCCTTGTTCGGATTATTAATATTGGCATCGGGATGGTAAATCCGGCTCAGCTTCCGGTAGGCCTTCTTCACTTCCTCATCACTTGCGGTCCGGGGAATCCCCAGGACTTCGTAAGGATCTCTCATCGTCGTTCCTCTTTCTTATAATATGCCGTCCACATTCCCGAGTAAAGAATATTGCGCAAAATCTCCGCATAATCTATAATCGGCAGCTGCTCAAACGCAGCCGCACAGTCCGCAGCGGTCAGTTCTAACAGCTTGTGAACCCACAAACGCAGTTTCTCCTGCGTGTTCTCCTCCGTACGCCGCCGTTCAACCGCGATAAGCGGATTGAAACATCCCGATTTTTTATCCCTCTCCAAATCGTCCCAGGCGTCCAGGAGATAAATGAATTTGCCAAGATGGAATCCGACCTCACGAAGCGTCTGCTGCCATTCATCGTTTTTCCATGCAAATACTTCCCCCAGTACATCGCCGAAGCCTGCTGCCAGAGCGTCGAGTCTTTCCGACGGACTGCACCGGCGGGGTTCCTTCTTAGCCCTCTGTCTATCTTCACAGGCATCCTGCCCGGTTTCTGCCTCTTCCCTATCTCTCATTGCGGCCGCACGTTCCGTTTCGGCAAAATGCTTCATCGCTCCGAAGATTGCCCTTACCTTATCTCCCTGCGCCTGCGACAATTCCTGCCCACGCGCCCCTAACAGCCTGCCGTAAAGATACCGCAGGGACTTCTTCTCGTCCCTCCAATCGTCCCGGCATTTGAGATAGGTAAGCACCACATTCATATCCGCCGCGTATTCGATTGCGTCATTTTCCAGATATTCCTGCGCCTTTAGCGGATGCACCACGCACCGCCTGCTCCGTTTCACATTTTCATAATCGTAAAGCCCCGTCAGCAAAATCGCCAAAAAGGTACTGTCATAATTGACACTGCTCTGACCGGCAAATCCGTACCGCCTCCGCAGCGCATGGCAGAGCCCACAGTAAAACCGCCGGTACTCCTTCATTTCCCGACCACGCAGCTCGTCCTGATTGACAACAATATAGCCGTACATCGCCGTCACTTCCTCCTGATGTGCGCATAAAATGCAATTCTACTCGCTTAACTTCTTCGCAGTCTCCAAAGCCAGCTTCATCATATCCGTAAAGGTTTCCTGGCGTTCTACTGCTGTCGTGCATTCGCCCGTCAACAGATGGTCGGAAATGGTACAGACGGCAAGTGCGTGTTTTCCGGCGCGCGCTGCATTCATATAGAGCGCTGCTGCCTCCATCTCTACTGCAAGAACCCCCATTTTGCCCCAGGAAGGAATTGCCGTAAGTCCCTCCGGCATACCGGCGGCATCTCCGTAGAACAAATCGCTGGAAACCAGATTGCCTACATGGCAGCGAAGTTCTAACTCCTGCGCCGTCTCCTCACAGGCTTTTAACATCTTGTAGCTGGCAATTGCCGAAAAGGTTCCCGGCAAATGGAACTGGGATGCATAATTGGAATCGTAGCACGCTCCCTGTCCGAGAACGATATCCCGCACCTTGACATCCTCCTGATAAGCGCCTGCCGAACCGATTCTCATAATATAATCTACATCAAAGAAATGAAAAAGCTCGTAACTGTAAATTCCCATCGAAGGCATTCCCATACCGCTTGCCATGACGGAAACCTTGACCCCCTGATAGGTACCGGTATAGCCCTGAACGCCGCGAACATTGTTCACAAGCACCGGATTTTCCAGAAAATGCTCGGCAATAAACTTTGCACGGAGCGGATCGCCCGGCATCAGAACCACTTTACCGAAATCTCCCGGTTTTGCGTCGATATGCGGCGTCGGATAATTGCTCATTTTGTCGTCCCCCTTGTATTTTGATGAATTTTTGTGTACAAAAAACCTTTTTGCTGCACCCATTGTACCATAACTTTACCGGCGCTTCGGCAAAAGACTCGAAAACCTCCGGTTTTCTCGTTCGCGTGCGCGTTCGGATAACGGAACAATGAATGCTCATGCAAGCATGGCTTTCATTGTTCCGTTATCCGAACTTTTGCCTTCGCGTAGATTATACCACGAAATACCACTTTTTTCCACCATAGACGGCAAAGTACAAGAAAAATTCACAGACACGAACAGGCACAAGCCGTGCTGCTTCGTCACAAATTACCCCAGCTCCTTCAAGATTGATTTCCCGATTGTACCCTCCGGCATCTCCACGCCGAAGTTGTCTGCAATCGTTGCGCCAATCACCGCAAAGGTATCCTGCTGCTCCAGCGCCCCGCCTTCCTTCATCGAAGGCGACCAGGCAAGGAACGGCACATATTCTCTTGTATGGTCGGTTCCTTTATAGGTAGGGTCATTTCCGTGATCGGCCGTCAGAATCAGCAGATCATCGTCCGTAAGCCGTTCCATCAATCTACCGAGTCCGATGTCAAAAGCTTCGATTTCTTTTCCATACCCGATGGGATCTCTACGGTGTCCCCACAGCGCATCGAAATCCACAAGGTTGGTAAAGCACAAACCGGTGAATTCTTTCTCGCTGAGTTTCACGGTCTGCTCCATCCCATGAACGGAGCTTTGCGAACGATAGGCTTCTGTCACACCCTCGCCGTCAAATATATCATTGATTTTACCGACGGAGATTACGGCAAGACCTGCGTCCTTCATCGCATTCATCACCGTTCTTCCAAAAGGCTTCACCGCATAATCATGTCGGTTTCCGGTGCGCTTGAACTCGCCCTTTTTCCTGCCGACATACGGTCTTGCAATGACGCGTCCTACCTTCCACTCCTCCCGAAGTGTCAGCTCGCGTGCAATTTCACAGCAGCGGTACAGATTTGCGAGGTCAAAAGTCTCCTCATTACCGCAAATCTGCAAAACCGAATCTGCCGAGGTGTACACAATCATCGCGCCTGTTGCGATTTCCTCTTCCGCCAGTTCCTCTAGGATTTCCGTGCCGCTCGCGCTCTTATTTCCGATCACACGCTTCCCGCAGCGTTTCTCAAGCTCCGCAATCAGCTCCGGCGGAAATCCGGTTTCCGTAAATGTCCGAAACGGCTGCTCCACCTTAAGTCCCATCATCTCCCAATGACCGGTCATGGTGTCCTTCCCGTTGCCTGCTTCTGCCAGGACACCGTATCTTGCCAGTGGCTTTTCCACCCGTTCTACACCTGTAAGCCTATGCAAATTTGCCATTCCAAGCCTTTGCAGGTTCGGAATCTTCATCGTTTCCATCCGTTCCGCAATATGTCCGAAGGTATCTACTCCCACATCACCGAACCGCTCCGAATCCGGCATTGCGCCGATACCGAGCGAATCAAGGACAATCAAAAATACGCGTTGATACTGTTTCATCCTAAACCCCCATAATGTCTGAAAGCCGTCGCAATTGCCACGGCCTTCCCATTTCGCGGCATTTGCCTTCTGTCCGCTAAAATCACTCTACAATTTTCAAGGTCGCACTGGTTCCCAGACGACTGGCTCCTGCGTCCACCAGCGCCTGTGCAAATTCTGCGTCGTGGATGCCGCCGCTGGCCTTCACGCCCATTTCCGACCCAACCGTTTCTCTCATCAGCCGTACATCCTCAAGCTTGGCTCCGCCTGTGGAAAATCCGGTAGACGTCTTTACAAAGTCCGCGCCTGCCTCCTTCGCCAGCTTGCATGCCGTAACCTTTTCTTCATCGTCCAGCAGGCATGTCTCGATAATCACCTTCAGCACTACCTTCTCGCCGCTGCTCTCCTTCACCCGGCGGATATCCTCGCGTACAAAATCGTACTTTCCTTCCTTCAGCGCGCCTACATTGATTACCATATCAATTTCCTGCGCACCATCCGCTATTGCACAGGCTGCCTCCGCCACCTTCGCCTTTGTGCTCATCTGTCCCAGAGGGAAACCAATGACGGTGCAGACCTTCACATCCGTCCCCTTAAGCTCTTCGGCCGCATAGGCAGTGTAATAAGAGTTGACGCAAACCGAAGCAAACCCGTATGCCTTTGCTTCCTCGCAAATTCGCTTCACCACCTCCGTGGTGGTATCCGCCTTCAAAATCGTATGATCAAATAACTTATGCGATAACATATTTTTTCCTCCGTTTTATTTCAAATTGGCAGGGCCGAAGCCCATCGGCAGCNNCCAGCCGATATACCTGATAATCGGTTTCCGAGCGTGCCAGTATAATTTCAAAATCCGGTTCGCAAAACTCCATCATTACCTGTCGGCACACGCCGCACGGCGCACAATAGTCGAGGTCGCCGTTTCCCGCTCCGCCGGCGATTGCAATTGCCGTAAACTCCCGCGCCCCTTCGCTGACTGCCTTGAAAAATGCTGTTCGCTCCGCACAGCTCGTGGGCGTATAGGCTGCATTTTCAATATTACAGCCGCCATAAACGGTACCGTCCGCGCCAAGAAGCGCCGCCCCGACGCGAAAATGCGAATACAGCGCATAGGCTCGATCCCTCATACGAAGTGCCTCTGCACATAATTGTTCCCTGCTTATCATAGACGCCCCCTTATTTCTCTGCCCGATCCGCTGCAATCAACTTCCGCAGAGCCTCCACGCCGGTACGAATCGCAAGCTCGGTATCGTGTACCTGCGTATTGTCAAGACCGGCTTTGGCACGCTCCTGGTTGGCAATGACGAGAAATACAGAGCCGACACGGACGCGCAGAAAGCTCCCGACAACAAACAACGCTGCCGATTCCATTTCCGACGCCAGAGCGCCGCAGCGCACCCAGGCATCCCACTTGTTGAGAAGTTCATATCCGACGGGCTTCGCCTCCGGCTCATGCTGGCCATAGAAGGAATCCTTGCACTGTACCACACCGATATGATACGGCGCCTGCAAATCCTCTGCCGCCGCCTTTAACGCCGTAACCACCTCGTAATCCGGCACAGCCGGAAATTCAATCGGCGCATATTCCTTACTGGTACCCTCCATACGAATCGCACCATTTGCAATTACCAAATCTCCGCCCTTTACCTCAAGCTGCATACCACCGCACGTTCCGACGCGGATAAAGGTATGCGCGCCGCAGCGCACCAGTTCTTCCATCGCAATGGATGCCGACGGTCCGCCGATACCGGTCGAGGTGACACTGACCTTCACTCCGTCAAGATAACCGGTATAGGTAACAAATTCTCTGCTGTCCCCCACAAGCTTCGCATCGTCAAAATATTTCGCGATTTTTTCGCACCGTTTCGGGTCGCCGGGCAGAATCACATATTGTCCCACATCATTCGACCCCACACCGATATGATACTGAATGCCCGCGCCCTCTGTGTAATCTACCATACGCTCCTCCGTTTCCGAATTGTAACACCGTACAATCTTTCGTACTTTTTTGCCCGTCCCCCCACCGGACAGACTATACTATAGTTATATACTAAATACGCATATACTTCAAGCAAGAGCGAATAAAAACACGGCACAATCGACTATTTTAGTACGATTGTACCGTATCTCTTCTTCCATACATATACAATTTTGCTTTCAAATAAAGCATCCTCTTTATTTTCCCGCAGGAAACCGGATAAATCAATACAAATATCCTATTTGCATTTTATCGGTATCAATACAATTCTACTATTGCAATTTTCTCATTATATGGTATCATATTCCTATATGCGAAAAATTCGATAAAATTGCGGCAAATTGTAATCTTATCGCCCGCTTTCCATAATCAGGAGGTACCTTATGAATTTACCGGAAACCTTAAAGGATACCGTAGACCACGGCAGTTATCGCTATCCCTTTGCAATTCACGAAGCCACTTCCATCGAGCAGGAGCACATCATGCTTTATTTGCACTGGCATCCGGAAGCCGAGCTTCTGATGCTCCTCGACGGCGACACAACACTCTTAATCGACGACCGGCCGTATGAGATGCACACGGGCGATGTTATTTTCGTTCCGCCCTACACTCTGCATGTCGGACACACCCTGAAAAGTCACAGCTGTCACTTTGTTGCCGTGGTATTCCAGCTGTCCGCGCTCAGCATTTCCGGTGATCAGGCATTAAACGATGCTTATATTGTCCCTATGGAGAAGGGCATCCTGCGTTTTCCGGAGCATTTTACCGAAGATACCGGCTGGCAAGGCCGCATCCGCCGGCTCACAAAGGAAATTGCCGAATACATCAATGTCCCCGCCAAGGACTGCGAGCTGATTATCCGCGGCAAATTGCTGGAAATCTGGCATCACCTGTACATGCATGCCGACCGTATGCTCATCAGCAACCCGGATTATGACCGCATCCAGCCCGCAATCTGCTACATGAGAGAATTCTACCGCAACCCGATTACGATTTCCGAGCTTGCCAGACAGTGTTCTCTGAGTGTCAGCCGTTTCAGTTACCTGTTCCAGAAGGAGATGCACATTTCTGCCATTCCCTATCTGCAAAAGTACCGCATTCACCAAAGCTGTGCGCTTCTGCTCTCCACGGATATGACCATCGCCGCCGTCGCCATGGAAACCGGTTTCGGCAATCTCAGCAACTTCAACCGGAATTTCCTCCGTGTTGTACACTGTACACCGTCGGAATTCCGTGACGAGGCACGCGCTCTGAGACGCCAGCAGGAAGAACAGACCATCGTGGATGAAATTAACCCCTGATAAGGGAAACCATCCTTCAAGCATTTATTGTTCCGCGAATGTCTTCACGCCTGTCACATGGAGACGTTCGCTCTCCACGCGAAAATGAATCCGATACCCGGCAAAATCAAGTCCGTATTCCCGCTCCGGATCTTTCTGATACGCCGGTCTCGGGTCCTGCGCCAACACGCCAAGCAACGCCTCGCGCTTTTCCTCCGCAACCTTTGCGAGTTCTTCCTCCGGAAAATCCACTGACAAATGATACTCCTTAACCCCATCGGCAAATCCCCCTACAGCCTCCGGATGTGCGTCCGTAAACGGCAAATACGGTTTAATATCGTAAATCGGCGTTCCGTCCAGCAAATCAGCCCCTGCTACCCGCAGCACAGTCCCCAGCTCCGAATCCTGCTCCACCGACAGAAGGCGCACGCTCGAAAGCCCGATTCCATTCGGACGAAACGGTGAACGTGTCGCAAATACGCCCATGCGCCGGTTTCCCCCAAGACGCGGCGGACGCACCGTCAATACGCCCTCCTTCCGCTCTGCCTGACTGAACCCCCACAGAAGCCAGATGTGCGAATAATCCGAAATGCCGCGAAATGCTTCCGCGCTTCGGAACTCCTTTTCCATCACAATGGTGCTATGCAGTTCTTCGACCAGACCGCTTTGCCTGGGAATTCCGAATTTATCCTTAAAATCACTCCTGATATGACCGATAATCTGTAATGAATTTTTCACAAGCTCCTCCTTGCAGGCGATGTGCCGTATCTTCCGGCATTCTTCCTGCCCGATAGACAAATCATATCCTTTCTGTTCCCCTTTTGCAACACCTTTTCCTCCCCGTTTTAACGGTTTGTCCGAGCATTTTTATTCCTACTCTGTATTTTTCCTGCATATAATTAGCAAAAATACTTTCGGGATTTTTATGAGTATTTATGTTGTTCAAGGCGGCGATACCCTGACCTCTATCGCCCAGCGTTCCGGCAGCTCCGTTTCCGAGCTTTCCTACATCAATCAGCTTCCATTCCCCTATGCTCTGACACCGGGACAATCCCTGTTTCTTCCGGTTGCCGACGCCCCGGGAGCAGAACCCGCGCCGACTTCCTACCGCGGAATCGTCCTGCCAAGATCTGCAACCATCGGCGGCTATGCCTACCCGTTTATCAGCCCCTATGTCCTGTCGGAGGCTCTGCCTTATCTTACTGATTTGTTCGTATTCTCCTACGGCTTTACCACCGAGGGTGTGCTGCTTCCGCCTCCGTTGAATCCGGATTTTATGATTTCCATGGCACGGGAGGCAGGAGTGCGGCCGATTCTCACACTGACGCCTTTTGATGCGCTCGGCAGATTCAGCAATTATCTGATTACCGCGGTGATTAATGACTCTACTCGTGTAGATAGATTAATCACTCAGCTGGTTGAAGAGGTTCAGTCCCGGGGATACCAGGGCGTAGATATCGATTTCGAGTACATCCTGGCAACCGACCGGGAAGCATTTGTCTCCTTTGTCACAAGGGTGCAGGAGTCCATCTCCGCACTCGGTTATGAAACCTCCGTTGCGCTTGCCCCCAAATCCTCCGCCGACCAACAGGGTCTGCTCTACGAGGGCAAGGATTATCGCGCTCTGGGTGCGGCTGCCNNACCGATTACGTCCTGTTAATGACCTATGAGTGGGGGTATAAATACGGGCCGCCTCTTGCTGTCGCTCCCATCGATCAGGTGCGCCGCGTCGTCGAATATGCCTTGACGGAAATCCCCGCCGGGAAAATCCATCTCGGCATACAAATGCTTCCCGGTCGGTTGNNACCCTGCCCTATGTCCGTAATGAGACGGTCGCTGCCACCCTCGGCAATGTCGAGGCAATTCAGCTGGCAATCGAAAACGGCGTGCCGATTCAATTCGATTCGACTGCACGTTCTCCGTATTTTTATTATACTTTCGGCGGAATCAACCATGAAGTCTGGTTTGAAGATGTACGCGACTTTGAAGAAAAATACCGCCTCATTATCGAGTATGGTTTGCGCGGTATGAGCTACTGGACGATTATGCAGCTCTTCCGCGCCGGATGGTATGAACAAAATATCTATTTCATCCCATCAAGGGCGTAAAAATGTCCGAATTCTGTCGGAATATTTGTCAAATGATGTCCGCGTTTTTTTCTTACCCCAAGCACTGGTATCTGCGAGGTAGACAAAACACATAATATGCGGTATAGTATATACGGTAAACAAAACATTTTCTTACGCAATTTAACTACATTCACATAATTCCCTTTTTGCAAAAAACCCTTCCATGAGGAAGGATTTTTTGCGTTTTACGGCTCATTTACAAACGGCTTATGTTAATTATGGGGAACAAGCAGACGATTGGGTAAAAAAGTATCTTGACATAATAAGTTCTATATAGTACCATTATTACTATGAAAAGGAGACGTCCTTTTTCATGCTGTGCAACAAAACTGCCGCTTCTATCCTTGCGAAGCGGCGGAGCAAGGAAGGGTGTGATAAGCATGGAAACAAGAACAGGTTTTTTGATTTCTCATATTAAACAGATTCAGGGGAGAGTTTTTGATCGGCTTTTGCAGACATGCGGTGTAGAGGAATTCAATGGACCGCAAGGGCATATTCTTTATGTATTATGGCAAAGTGAAGGCATTCCTATTGTGGAGCTTGCACAAAAGACGGGATTAGCCAAAAATACACTTACCGTAATGCTTTGCAGAATGGAAGAAAACGGCTTACTCTGCCGAGAAGTTTCCGCTTCCGATCGGCGTCAAAGCCTGATTAGCCTGACGCCCAAAGCCCGTGCATTGGAGAAACGTTATAATCAAGTCTCTCAGAAAATGAATCGCTTGTTTTTTCAGGATTTTGAAAAGAAGGAAATCAAGGAATTAGAACAGTATCTTGACCGTATCGTTTCCAACTTGGAGCGAGCGGAACAAGCATTAAAAAAAGGAAAGGATGTACATGATGGCAAAGGTAAAAACTAAGATTGGCAATGATTTCTGTCCGCAGGCGTTATTCCTTTACGGCACAAAACAGGACAATGGGCAACCCCATTTTGGTCTTTTTAACTGGTTTGGATATTATCATTCCTCCGAGGGGCTCGGGGTAATGGCTTGTATCGGTGAGGAAAAGCAGACCAAGGATTTGATACGCAAAAATGGGGTATTCTCAGCGAACCTCGTATCTGAACCGCTCTCNNACTCAGCTAATCTCGTATCTGAACAGCTACTGCCTTTGGCAGATTATTATGGTTGTACCTATGGCAGAACCACACCTGATAAGATGAAGTGCCTGCCTACTGTAGAATGGGGACAAGTGCTGGACGTGCCAACCATTGCAGAAAGCCCTGTTAGTTTTGAGCTGGAAGTAAAGAGGGAAATCCCTATGGGCGACGGATCGGATATTTTTCTCTGTCTCATCCGTAATGTGACTAAGGATGAAAAACTGCTGGATACAGCGGTTCCTTTTACGGAAAGATTGATGCAGGCTGCTCCGGTATTCGTTCCGGGCGAAGATACCTATTCTTCCATTGACGGAAGATATCTCGGAAAATGGGGAGAACCCATGAATAAGCTGACAAATACCGGAGAATAGGCGGCAGAAGCCCAAAAAGTAATTGACATTTACCTTTTGTTGCTGTATAATACAAAAAACAATAAAGGAGTGTGTGAATTATGCTTCAGAGTTTATTACCCCTCATGATCGGTGCTGCTATTGTACTGATTATCCTGTTCCTGGCTGCCGGCTATGTAAAAGCCTCGCCGGACAAAGCGTACATCATTTCCGGTCTGCGTAAGCACCCCAAGACTTTAATCGGTCGTGCCGGAATCCGAATCCCCTTCTTTGAAAAGAAGGACGAATTAAGTCTTCAGTTGATTCCGATTGACGTTAAGACCTCCAATGCCGTACCGACTGCCGACTACATTAATATCAATGTAGATGCCGCAGTCAACATCAAAATCAGCGACTCTCCCGACAAGCTTCGTCTTGCTGCCCAGAACTTCCTGAATCGCAAGACCGACTACGTTGCCCAGGTTGCCCGCGAAGTGCTGGAAGGTAACATGCGTGAAATCGTAGGTCGTATGAACCTCGAAGAGATGGTCAGCGACCGTCAGAAGTTTGCGAATCTCGTCAAAGAAAACGCCGAGCCCGACCTTGGTGAGATGGGTCTCGACATCGTAAGCTTCAACGTACAGAATTTCGTTGACAGCAACGGCGTTATCGAAAACCTCGGTGTTGACAACATTGTTAAGATTCAGAAGAATGNNATGCCGCAATCTCCCGTGCCGAGAGTGAGAAGGAGATTGCAAAGGCAAAGGCAAGCGCTCAGAAAGAAGCGAACGACGCACAGATTGACGCACAGTCCGCTATCGCAGAGCGCGAAAACGAGCTTGCTATCAAGAAAGCCGAACTCAAGAAAAATGCTGATGTGAAGCAGGCGGAGGCAGATGCCGCTTACGAGATNNAACAGCGTAAGACTATCGAAGTTACTTCCGCCGATGCGAACATCGCAAAGCAGGAACGTGAAATTCTCTTAAAACAGCGTGAAGCTGAGGTTATGGAACAGACTCTCGATGCCGAAGTCAAGAAGAAGGCGGAAGCTGAGAGGTTTGCCCGTCAGCAGAAGGCGGAAGCTGAGCTTTTCGAGCGTCAGAGAAAGGCCGAGGCTGAAAAGTTTGAAAGAGAAAAGGCGGCAGAAGCAATGCGCATCCAGGCCGAGGCTGAGATGTATGCCAAGACCCAGGAGGCAGAAGGTATCCGCAAGGTCGGCGAAGCCGAGGCTAAGGCAATTGAAGCAAAGGGTATCGCAGAGGCCCAGGCTATGGAGAAGAAGGCAGAAGCTATGAAGCTCTACGGTCAGGCTGCTATGGTTGAAATGATTGTTAAGGCTCTTCCGGAAATGGCACATGCCATTGCGGAGCCTCTCGCTTCTATCGATAAGGTTACCATTATCGACGGCGGCAGCGGCAGCGGTGAAGGCAATGGCGTATCCTCTATGAGCAGCTATGTCCCCGGTGTTCTTGCTAAGACCATCGAGGCAGTAAAGGAAACAACCGGCCTTGATATCGTCGATATTATGCGTGCAAATACTTACGATGCTAAGGTAACCAGAAACATCAATGTTTCCGGTATCTCCGGCAGCGCTGCCGTTCCCACGGCAGATGCAGCGGCAAGCACAGAGCGGTAAAGCAAATGCTCCGTGGGCATCTCAGGCGAAGCATCCTGCCATAACGCAAATCCTATCGTCAGATTTATATGAAAAAGCCACAATACCCCGGGATGACAAATCCCGGGGTGTTATTTTACCATAACTTCACCGCGCGCTTCGGCAAAAGACTCGAA
>DLOO01000054.1:0-221 GCA_002479645.1 Lachnoclostridium sp. UBA7482
AGTACTGGAGAAATGTAGGCGACGCCGATGTACTCAAATGCATCCGCATGCTCACCTTCCTCCCGATTGAAGAAATCGACAAGATGAGCGACTGGGAAGGCAGTCAGTTAAATGCTGCCAAGGAGATTCTCGCATACGAGCTTACCAAGCTGGTTCACAGCGAAGAAGAAGCCGAGAAAGCACAGCAGGCAGCACGTTCCCTCTTTGGG
Organism: Lachnoclostridium sp. UBA7482; assembly: GCA_002479645.1. GTDB lineage: Bacteria > Bacillota > Clostridia > Lachnospirales > Lachnospiraceae > ISDg. Next base: position 210 of record DLOO01000054.1, read on the forward strand.
GCGGGCAATGCC
>DLOO01000054.1:294-4341 GCA_002479645.1 Lachnoclostridium sp. UBA7482
GCCCGTTCCGAGGCTCGCCGTAATATCGAGCAGGGCGGTGTTACCGTTGACGGTGACAAAGTGACCGACTTCAAGGCGCTTTACACCTCTGAGCAGCTCACCGCCGGTCTCCTCGTAAAGAGAGGCAAGAAGAACTTCAAGAAAGTTGTCTTGAAGTAAATAGAAAAAAGGGGCTGTTTTTTTCAGCCCCTTTCCATTATTTGATCACATTCGGAATAATACTCTTAACATCCTTGGCACAGATTGTTGTCAGCTGCTCCTCGGTAGGCTCCGCAATATTGATAACACGGGAAGCATGATTCGTAATTGCCTTCTCCAGGAAGTTACGTGCCTCACGCGCATTACCGAAATTCTCCTTTTGTTCTTCCAGACAGTTTGCAAAATACTCCTTTGCAACCATAATTGCATCGGGCGCCAGGGTATAATCCTTTGCCCTGCTCATATTGGTCAGAATCTTAATCAGCTCATCCGGCGCATAATCATCAAATTCGATGTACTTGTTGAAACGGGACTTAAGACCCGGGTTCGAGGAGAGAAATTCCTCCATCGGCTTTTCGTAACCGGCAACGATAACAACCAGACGATCACGGTGATCCTCCATTGCTTTCAGAATGGTATCTACCGCTTCCTGACCGAAGTCATTTTCCCCCTTGCCGACATTCAGCGTATAAGCCTCGTCAATGAACAGCACGCCGTCCATTGCCTTATCAATCACTTCCTGCGTCTTCGTTGCCGTCTGACCTACATAACCGCACACCAGACCGCCGCGGTCAACCTCCACGAGCTGTCCGCCGCGCAGAACGCCAAGCCCCTGATAAATCTTTCCAAGCAGACGAGCTACCGTTGTTTTACCGGTACCGGGATTGCCGTAAAAAACCATGTGCTTACTGATATCTGCGCTCTTGAGTCCCTTGCTTTCGCGCATCTTCTGCACGCGAATCAGGTTCACCAGATTGTTGATATCGGTTTTTACACGGTCAAGACCAACCAAACCATTCAGTTCTTCCATCAGATTCTCTACATGGATGGGTTCATCCGGATTTACGGTTTCCTTTGCTGCCGCAAACGGCTTGGGCTTCACGCATTTCATGGAGCTCACATAGAACACGCCGTATTCCTTCAGGAAAGCCTCGAGCATGTTCATATAAAGCGTAAAACGACGGTTTGCTTCCTCGTCGACGACACTTGTAACTGCCATCAGATGCTGCCCAAACAAACGATAGGTATCCACAAGAATCTGCGCATTCTGATACTGGTACGGGTCATTGCCGATCTTCCGTCCGGCATCCGCAAGAATAAAATACTTCAGAACTTTCGGGCGGGTCGACGCGTAGCTGTCGCCGCTGATTGCTATCTCGTTACGGATATCCATAACCTCAACAGCTTTCAGGCGAATACCGAGGGTATCGCGAATCAGCTGCTGTTCATCTATCGTAAGCTCTTGATCCGAATCCGCAAGGTAAACCGCGAACTGCAGAAACTCCTGTTTCAACAATACTCTGATCGGCGTATTCAAAGCAAGTACACCGCCAATATTCAGTCGGCTGATTGTAAGGCAGATCAGATTGCAGATCTGCATTAGTTCACTAAGTGATTTTTCCACTTGTTTGTTCCTCCAAAGAGTCGGGCAAAATCCCAATTACAGGATACGAACACGAAGTACGCCCGGAATCTCTGCAAGCTTAGCCGCCATATCACTGCCGACCTTATCGCATACGTCAAGTACGCTGTAGGAGAATTCTCCGCGGCTCTTATTGTACATATTCTCGATATTGATATTCAGGCTTGCCATCGCAGTTGTGAACTGGGACAGCATGTTCGGAATATTCTTATGAAGGATACAGATTCTTCCTGCTACGCGGCATACACCGGCATCCAAAGCAGGGAAGTTTACGGAGTTCATAATGTTACCATGCTCAACATACTCGCGAAGCTGCTTAACTGCCATAATTGCACAGTTGTCCTCAGACTCCTGCGTAGAAGCGCCGAGGTGGGGAGTTGCGATAACGCCCTTCATACCTGCGGTTCTTGCATTCGGGAAATCCGTCATATAACATGCAACCTTACCGCTTGCCAATGCCTCTTCCATAGCATCATCATCTACCAAAAGGTCTCTTGCATAGTTCAGGATAACAACGCCGTCCTTCATCATTGCAAGGGTATCCTTGTTAATCATCTTTCTGGTATCGTCGAGAAGAGGAGTATGTACGGTAATGTAATCGCATTCCTTAAATACATCCTCACGGCTGTTCATCTGGATAACGCCGCGGTTCAGCTTCCATGCGTTAGCAACGGAGATGTACGGGTCACAACCGTATACGGTCATGCCGAGCTCAAGCGCTGCATTGGCAACCAATACACCGATTGCGCCGAGACCGATAACGCCGAGCTTCTTGCCGCGAATCTCCTTACCTGCGAACTTGGACTTGCCTTTTTCTACAAGCTTTGCAACATTCTCGTCATCCTTAATGGTCTGAACCCAGTCAATACCGCCGATGATATCACGGGAAGCAAGAAGCAAACCGGCGATTACAAGCTCCTTAACACCGTTTGCGTTCGCACCGGGGGTATTGAATACAACGATACCCTCCTCAGCGCAGCGATCCAGCGGAATGTTGTTTACACCGGCGCCTGCCCTTGCGATTGCAAGAAGAGACTCCGGAAATTCCATCTCATGCATTGCTGCGCTGCGAACCAATGCCACGTCAGCATCCGCAATGTTTTCTACCATTTCATACTTTGCGTCAAATCCGTCAAGACCAATCTGCGCAATTGCATTCAAACAATTATATTTCATGACAATCATCCTCCTAAATCCCGCGGCGCCCGCCGCAGGGCGATTTCTTTCATAATTATGCGTTTTCCGCCTCAAACTTCTTCATAAACTCAACCAGCTTCTCTACGCCTTCGATCGGCATAGCATTGTAAATGCTGGCTCTCATACCGCCAACGCTTCTGTGTCCCTTGAGGTTTACGAAACCTGCCTCGGCTGCTTCCTTGATGAACTTTGCATCCATCTCGTCACTGCCGGTAACGAAAGGAACATTCATAAGGGAACGGGAAGCAGGCTCAACGGTACCCTTGAAGAGCTTGCTTTGGTCAAGGAAATCGTAAAGGATTGCCGCCTTCTTCTCATTGTACTCCTTCATTGCTGCAAGACCGCCCTGCTTCTTCAACCACTGAAATACCTTGCCGCAGATATAGATTCCGTAGCAGGGAGGGGTGTTGTAGAGAGAGTCTGCATCTGCCTGAGTCTTCCACTTCAGCATGGTAGGAGTTCCCGGAAGAACGTCATCTGTAATCAGATCTTCACGAATGATAGCAATGACAACGCCTGCAGGTCCGATGTTCTTCTGTGCGCCGCCGTAGATAACGCCGTACTTAGTAACATCCATCGGCTCGGAAAGGAAGCAGGAAGAAACGTCGGATACCAAAATCTTACCCTTGGTATTCGGCAGCTCCTTGAACTTGGTTCCGTAAATGGTGTTGTTCTCGCATATGTATACATAATCTGCATCTTCAGGAATCTCAAGGTCGGAGCAATCCGGAATATAAGAAAATGTCTTATCCTCGGAGGATGCAACCTTAATTGCCTCACCGTACATACCGGCTTCCTTGTGTGCTCTCTTAGCCCACTGCCCGGTTACGATGTAAGCAGCCTTCTTGTTCTTCATAAGGTTAAGCGGAACCTGAGCGAACATCATGTGCGCGCCGCCCTGAAGGAACAATACCTTGTAGTTATCCGGAATCTGAAGGAGATCACGGAGATCCTGTTCTGCATCTTTAATAATCTTATCATAAACTTTGGAGCGGTGACTCATCTCCATAACGGACATGCCGCTTCCCCGGTAGTCGAGCATCTCTGCTGCGGCTTCCTTCAATACTTCTTCCGGCAATACGGCCGGACCTGCGGAAAAGTTATAAACTCTTGCCATTGTAAAAATCCTCCTTTAGAATATATCGGCCTGCTTTTGCAGGTAAAATCCAGGCTATGATTGGAGAACGGTTCAGACACTATCCGCCGAAGATTCCGGATAACTACAAGGT
>DLOO01000054.1:4368-4556 GCA_002479645.1 Lachnoclostridium sp. UBA7482
AAATGAATCACATACGGGTGGAGCCCTATAAAATCTAATATTCCCGGCATTTATTCTCCGGAATTTCCGAAGCCGACCGTTTTGATGTTGTCGCCCCACAGCCACTTTGCAAGCTGCTGCATCAGGTCATATCCGAACCCGGCGCCGTCCTTAAATTGACGGCATCCGTGCTCTTTCGCAAGTGCACT
>DLOO01000054.1:4622-4799 GCA_002479645.1 Lachnoclostridium sp. UBA7482
ACGGAATGATGGTTCCTTCCTTGACGTACTTTTCCTCTCCGTCCTTGTAAAACTCAAGATATGCCATACCCTCGAGCTGGCATTTGGCATTTTTGAACATAGACAGGAAATTGCCGAGCGAATAATAAACCACCATCCGGTGTCCGGTATCAGAGGTCAGCCACTCCATCGGCTGGT
>DLOO01000054.1:4885-6104 GCA_002479645.1 Lachnoclostridium sp. UBA7482
CCAGTGAACAAAGACAACAACGAAATCTGCCATTCCCTTTGCCTTTTCCACATCATTTTTCACACGGCTCTGGGAAAGCATATCAATGGAGTAGGGCGCCTCATTCGTTGCAGACGCAATGTTCACGCCATAAGTATAATTAAGAAGCGCCAGACGAATGCCGTTCTTCTCCACCACGCGAATCGTATTCCGGTCTTCCTCGCTGTCGTGAATGCCGAGAAGCACCATTCCCTGCTGTTCTCTCCAGTACCGTACCGAGCGTTCCAATGCCTTGTATCCGTGGTCGGAAGCATGGTTGGTCGCCATCGTTATAATGTTAAATCCGGTCTTCATCAGCTCCTCTGCCACCTCGTCCGGTGTATTGAAGGTGCTATAGCCGTGATAGGATCCCCATCGCTTGTTGCTGCCGATATAATCCTGTTCCACGCCGGAACCGATATATCCGCCGTCGCCTCCGAGTGGAGTCTCCTGATTTACAACTGCAAAATCCGCCATCTCGACGTAGGGCTTAATCGGATCATACCAACCGGTAAAATCGAATTTGCCATCTCCCTTGCAGCCATCCTCCAGCATGTACCAGTCATACAGGTTATCGCCTACCGCAACCATGGAAACCACATTGGGCGTCGGGCTTGGAGTTGGGGAAGGGCTGGGGGACGGAGTCGGAGTATCCGTCGGCTTGTTCGGGTCTTTTGTGACATTACCGGCCGTCGGTTTCGACTTGTCGGAAGGGTCCTTCGCTTTATCGGACCTGCCAAAAAGATTTACGGCAAGGGCGCCGATCAGGACAAACAGCAGAATGACAATGATTCGCAGCATAAGCTTCCGGATTCTCTGTCTTTTCTTCTGTCTCCTTCGCAGTTCCCTGCGCTTTCGTTCATATATCACACGTTCTCGTTCGGTCATACTATCCTCTTTCTTTTTCCACAGATATCATCCATTATACACGAGTTTGTCCGGATTTGCACGCAAAAAATTCGGGCGAACCGCTTCGTCCATTGCCGACCGCAAATCGGCAGCAAACAAAGCAGGTTCCGCCCGAACAACTTGTTCCATTATTTCTTTTTCTTGGAGCTAACCACTACGGCGGCAATTCCACCGATAACCACTACGGCAGCAACAACAATGACGATGACAACGGTCGAAGAAATGCCCTTGTCTTTTTCAGCCGCATCGGAATCCGACGCATCCGGCTTACTATCCTCTGCCGGCTGTGTCC
>DLOO01000054.1:6124-8493 GCA_002479645.1 Lachnoclostridium sp. UBA7482
GAATGAACTTCAGAAATTCAACTCAAGTGCAAGCTTCGCATATACAACTACATCGGAGGTCAGACCTTCGGCGCCGGTAAATTCGGTTCCGGGCTGATAATTCTTCGTCGTGTACCATCCGTCAAATTTCAGACCATCCACCTGAGGGTCTGCCGGAAGCTCTGTGCCGGTTGCATACTGCTGACCGTTTACCTTGTAAATGACAGATACAAAATCGCCGGTTGCAACTACCTTCTCAAAGGTAAGTCCCGCCGTTTCAACGATAAAGCACATACGGCGAACTTCGCTGCCGGCTACGTTGAATTTCTGAAGTTCATTCATCATTGTCTCATAAGAGAAGTATGCAACGTGCTTGCCGTCCTTATCCTCCACACGGGTCGGAGGAACGGGAATCCACCATGCCTGCTTCACTTCACTGTCCATAACCAGCTGAATCCCGCCGTTACCGGTATAGGTGACCGCAATCTCACGACCCTCGGCAAAATAGCTGGACTTTGCGCTAAGCGCAAAGGAATCTGCATTCCATGCCTGATTAACCGTCAAGCCGTTATCATCGGACCAAATCACGGTACCCTCGGTAGAACCTACTCCCGAGTTACCGCCTCCGCCAAGCGCCTCGCCCCAGGTTACACTCTGCATCCCTTCGATTGCAGCCTGAATAACGGTGGGATAATTCCACTCGCAGGTTTTACGGTCAATGTATGCATGAGACTCGCCGCCCTCGTTGGAATTGTTTCCGTTGTCCCAGATAACCATCGGAATACCGTACTGCGCGGTCTTCATGCCTGCATACTTAGCCCAACGCTCACGGGCTTCGGTATTGTTCTTGCTGGTGGCGCTGGTCTCACCGAGAACAACCGGGATGCCCTGTTCAAGGAACATCTCCTTAAGGTTGACATACATCTGATCAATGGCGCCGGTATCCGACGGATTGGACGGATTGAAATCCTTCTGGTTGTCGCTCAGACAGAAATCATACGGAGAATAGCTATGTACGGAAACCATCAGATTCTTGGCAACCTCTCCGTTCCAGGTCGGAAGGTTGATGGAATCCAGAATTGCTGAGGAATTGGACGCCGCATAACCGGGAACCATCAGACAACGCTCCTGGTTATGCCCCTTGGTATTGGAGCGAACCGTACTTACAAATACCTGATCCAGATAGTTGACAACTTCATATGCCTCCGGCTTACCGGTCCACTCTATGGAAGTACCTGCCAGACGAGGCTCATTCATACCCTCAAAAATTAAATGCTGATCATAATCCGCAAAACGCTCTGCAATCTGCTCCCAGATACGAGAGAGACGATACGCAATATGCGGCTTATTCTCTATCAGCTTTCCGGTATTGATCCAAGACTCATGGTGCACGTTAAGGATAACAAACATGCCGCGGCTGTACGCATAATCTACAACCTCCTGAATACGATTCATGAAATCCTCATTGATAACATGATCGTTAAATTTGCCTGCATGGTTATTCCATGTTACCGGAATACGAATGGTTTGAAAGCCCGCCTTGGATACCGCGTCAATCAATTCCTCGGTTACTCTCGGGTTGCCCCAGGAAGACTCCTGGCTGTATACGTCGCCGACCGTACCGCCGGTAGCGTCAAAGGTATTGCCGAGGTTCCAACCCAGTCCCATCATAGCGGAAATTTCCACTGCGGACTTTCCTGTCAATTCACCGTCTTTTGCCTTCTTCCCGCCCTCGGCAGCCGAAATTCCGGTAAGCATCATGCTCATTGCAAGAACAAGACTGAGAAGCGAAGCGGCTCTTCTGCCCCAAATACTTCTTTTCATTTTTTTCCTCCTTATTCATCGTGAGACTGTCCTCACGGGATATCTTATCGGTATTCGCATTTTTCGTAGCGACGCGCATCAAATAAAAGACACTGTCACCGTCCGAATCCTACACTCCCCGCAACAACTGCTCTCACAAGGCTTGTTTTATATTATAACAAATTCGGGCTTAAATGACAATGTCTTTTTGTTCGCTGCAATAACAACGCTGCAATAACAACTATCGCTCCTTTACACGATAGAATAACGCAAGTGCGTCGGGACCGACATGAGCGCCGGTACAAAGGTCGTAATAATTGTTGATAACACCCTTCAATTTACATTTTTCCTGAATCTTAGTTACGACATAATCGGCATCTGCCTTACAGTCGCAATGTGCAATTCCGAGAATCTGTTCCTCGGGATTCACTGCATTTTCCAGAAACTTCTGCACCAGAGTATCAAGCGCTTTCCTGCGTCCGCGAACCGGAACCGCAAGTGCAATCTTACCTTCGTTGCTTGCATACAACATCGGCTTAATGTTAAGCACGGAACCAATCTTGGCTACAGCGGCGCTGACGCGTCCC
>DLOO01000054.1:8599-8834 GCA_002479645.1 Lachnoclostridium sp. UBA7482
GATTGCCATCAGTCCTTCCCCGAGCGACGCTGCAATGGAATCCACCACGATGCACTTGCGTTCGGGATATTTTTCACGCAAATCCTGCGCAACCAGATTGGCTGCCTGAACCGTACCGCTGAGTCCGGCGCTGATTCCGAAAAATACCACATCCTGCCCCTTTGCTAGATACTCCTCAAAACATGCACTGAGGCGTTCCGGATTGACCAGACTGGTCTTTGGCTCGCCGCCGTTT
>DLOO01000054.1:8853-9005 GCA_002479645.1 Lachnoclostridium sp. UBA7482
TCCTCACCGCGGACATAACAGGGAACTTCCTCCCCGTCCATGGTCATATTGTAAGAAATAATCTGGATATCGTACTTCTGCAGCTGCTCTTCTACCAGATTGCTGGCAGAATCAACAATAATAACATATGACATAAGAACCCATTTCCTTCT
>DLOO01000081.1:0-20550 GCA_002479645.1 Lachnoclostridium sp. UBA7482
CAGAAACAGTGTCTAAATATTGATTTGCCCCTGAACGGCTTTCTGTTATGTAAACAAATGTCTTTTTACTTACTCCTCAGCAGAAGCCTTGCCGTTTTCTTCCATTGCAGCGAAATCACCGATACCATCAACAACCGTGATATCAATATTATCGAGGTAGAAGTCATCGTTAGACTCAGGAAGCTCGAAGTACATAATCATGTTGGTACCGCCGTCTTCCGGATCAACAAAAGCATCGGTCGGGAAGTATACAGTGCCCTCAAAGTGCGTCCACTCCGTCTTGGAGACTGCGCCTCTTACACGGTTGTAATCCGGATACTGCGCAGAAATCGTTTCCTTACCCTCGTCATCTACCTTGGAGATGTTGAATTTGGTCGTAAGGGAGATGGTAGCCTCATCAAGTTCCTCAGAAGCGAACTTAGCGTCAAAGCTGATCTTGTAGCCCTTGCCCTTCATATCCTCAGATATGTTAAGGCTAATACCGTTCCAGCTGCTGGTACGGCTGTTAACATACAGACATGCGCTTCCGTCAACACCCTCGTCAGCAGCGAGCTCACCGTAAGCGTCACCCATGGAACCGAAGAACATCGGCGCATACTTGGGAGCAAGCTTATCCGGATAATCTCCGAGAAGAATCAACGTACCGGTGGAATCGTTATCGAAATCCATCTTAAGGAACACGTTCATGTCTACTTCCGGAGTAGGAGTCGGCGTCGGGGTGTCGGTCGGTGCCGGAGTGTTGGTCGGTGCCGGGGTGTCAGTCGGTGCCGTTGTAGGGGTCGGATCACCCTTCTTATCTACGTCATCACCGCAGCCAGCTAAAAGCACCATCACCATCATCAGCGAAAGAATAAGACTTAATGCCTTTTTCATAAGAATTTCCTCCTTTTTACTTGTCATGCCCATGACAAAAATATGATAAGATTATAGCATTATGTAATACGAAATGTCAATCACATTCCATCACCTACTTGACGAATTCGCATGTTTTTGTTATTTTCCTTAATATACGATTCCGTATCCGGACTTACGCAATAAAAAATATGGAGATATGCACGATGAATAAACGAATTTTCGCAGTTACCGCAATTACCGCCCTGCTTCTTACCGGCTGCGGCAACACAAATGTTGCCGAGCCTACCGCTACCCCGACACCGACCGCAGCCCCGACGGCTACCACAGCTCCGACGCCGACGGATACTCCGGCTCCGACCGACAACCCGACTCCCGAGCCGACTCCGGAACCGGGCTTTGATGTTACTACGCTGACTGACGGCGGTCCAAATGCCATGGCGGTCTTTACTGACGGCAAACTGACCGAGACTGCCCCGGTAGAACCCGACTCCGTCATTTATGCAAACAATATGGACAGCGACAAGGGCAATACATTTGTCGGCAGAAATTATACCGATGCGGAATTTACCCTTACCGACACGCAGTCCCATTCCGGCAAATATTCCGTCAAGGTCACCAAACGCAAAAAACAGACGCAGGGAATCAGCGGCTCCGGCATTGCCCTCAATGCGGAAAACGGTCTGGATTACGATGCGCTGATTGGCCATACCGTGGAGCTTCGCTGCTTCCTCTACTACGGAACGGATTCCTTTGAAGTTGCTGATGAACTGACCTTCGCTCTGTTTGACAGCGGACGCACGGAAACCATAAAGGGCTATGTATTTGCCGAAAAAAATAACGACATTATTCTGGATTCCAACGGAAATCCGGTATTGAAAGATATGAAAGCGCCGGTTCTCTGCGGAACCTGCACAGTGAAAAAAAATCAGTGGACCGAATGTGTATTTACCTTTACTGTTGAGAAGGCAAGCAAAAAGGATGGTTTCCTTTTCTTCGGAACCAAGGATGAGAATTTCAATTCTCTCGGTCTGTATACGCCCTACTTTATTGACGATTTGACTCTTACGGTAGTAAAATAATGATTCCGCAAAAAAGGGGCTGTAAAAAACAGCCCCTTTTTCTAAGTTTACACTTACGATAGCTTACTCAATCCCCTTATCAGCAAGATAATTTACAACATCACCGATGCTCTTAAGTCCATCCAGCTCATCCGGCTGAATCTCGATGCCGTACTCATCTTCCAATGCGGTTACAAGCTCGTACAAATCCAGGGAATCGATACGAAGGTCATCACGGAAAGTGGTATCCTCTGTAATACCTGCCACATCAATACCAAGCTGCTCATTCATAATTTCAAGAATCTTATCAAACATTCTCAATTAAACTCCTTTAATTCTGTTCCATATGTTTTTTCGGTATCCCGGCCTCGGGTCCCTCGATTTCGCTCATCACGAATCTTACGAAAAGAATATTATGCCATGCACCCGTATTTGTCAAGACGATTTGTAAAATCTTCCAAATCCTCCCGTACCGGGCAGAATAATCCCCTTTGCCCGGATTACATATCGCAATCGCAATCATCGTCATGCATATCGCAGTCACAGTCATCATCGTCGTCCATCGCGTCAAAATCCGGACGTCCTGCGGGCGCCATTGCACCGTAAAACTCTTTGCCGACAACCTTCTTCTCGTTACGGATATCCTCAACAAGACCGGAAAGCAGGCGGTTTACATCTGCACAGTGGCAAATGTTCTTAAGCTCAAGCTCTCTCTGGACGTCAACTCTTGTAAAAATGTGAATCGTTCCGGTTCCGCACAACTTCTGCCCCAGGGTACGGGTCATACGAAAATCCACAATACGATATAATAAAGTCTCATCATAGACTGTGTTAAAGAAACCGCGCTGCACATAAAGACGATCCTTTGTTACCTGATATTTTGTAAAGGAAAAAGGGAACCAGAGCCAATGCTTCCTGTCCTTCCATAAAATATCTTCATCCGTTACTCTTGCCATATGTATCTCCCCCTATTCGCAATAAAGTATGATACCAGTATAATATGCCCGCATAGAGAATGCAAGACAGGTTTTCATTGAGTTTCCGTTTTTTTTATCCGACAGTGTCTGCCGCTTAATGCGGCAGGTATTTTGCACAAAAATAATCAATTTCAAAGAAATTTTACTGCCGGATAAAAATACGGAAACTCAAGAGGTTTTCATTCTTTTACGAAAACACCGCGAAACGCGGATATTCGCAATCCGCTTCGCTACTTGCTCATAACCTCATTGCCGCTTCGCGACATTTTTGCAGGAGTTTGAACTCCTGCAAAAACAGGGAAGTCCTCCCGCTTCTAAAGCGGGAAACTTCCCCATGTACCATTCAAAGCGGATATTCGCAATCCGCTTCGCTACTTGCTCATAACCTCATTGCCGCTTCGCGGCATTTTGGCAGGAGTTCAAACTCCTGCCAAAATGGGCTGTAAAAAAACAGCCCATGAGGTTAAATTGTTCTCTTTCTTACAGCTTCTTCCGGTAGCACAGCGCCTCGCTCATTCCTTCATACGGCGGGAAATTCGGCACCCGCTCGTAACCCAGGCTTTCATACAATTTCACTGCCACGGTACACTCCGCACGCGTCTGCAGCAATATCTGCTGATAGCCAAGCTCCCTTGCGCGCACCTCAAGACACGTCAAAAGCTCACGGGAAATGTGATGTCCGCGATATTCGGGACGAACAAATACCCGCTTCAGCATAACCGCATTCTCGCTGTGCGGTTTCAGGCAGGCACAACCGACGGCATGCTCCCCTTCGTACGCAAGCAATACCTCATGGATGCCATCAAGCGCATTCAGGCTCTTATATGCCTGTCGCTTCTCTGCCCCGCCAACCACCTGATTCAGATAAGTCTCAAGGAAATTACTGAGCTGTACAAAATCCGGATTAGTTCCGTCCGTGTTCCGGTAAGTAATCTTGTGATAATCCTCCAGTGCAAATGCTCCGGCGCTGTGATCTACCAGCGCCCCGGCAACACGGTTTCCGATTTCGGCAACAAGCTGCCATGCGATTCCACCCACACGAAGCTTCTCCAGTGCCTCCGACAGCAGGAACCACTCCACGGAATCAACTTCCCCCGAAGTGATAAACTCCGTCTTCTTTACACGCGCCAGAAAGCCGAGCATCATCATGTCCTTCTTCTCATAATAGTAGCTGCGTACATAGTCAAGCTTCACAACCGTCTGACCGATTTCCTCAAAAACCTCACGAGTTACGGCATCCTCCGCCGTCTCTCCCGCTTTGACAAATCCCGCCACGCAGACGTAATTTGTCTTTGATACATAATCCTGACGAAGAAGCGCCACCTCGCCGTATTCGTTCAAAACCGTACAAATAATGCTGACCGGGAACAAATCCCACAACGGCGCCTCGCACTGAGGGCAATAGGGCATCTCCCCTTCATCACCGATAACCTTCATAATCGCTTTCGTCCCGCATTTGGGGCAATATTGAAAACGCATAGCAACCTCCTCAAACTGTAAACCATTTATATTTTCTGCATTTACCATACGGCAACATACAAATGAATCCACAAAAACAATTCCCGGGGATGCGGCCTTAGGGCATCTCCCGGGAAAATTATAGCATCTGTCAGAATTGATGTCAAACCATTTGCCCACAGTCAAAAAGAATTGACTACTATACGTGAAAAAGGTACAATATACATACAGTTTCCATGCAAATTCCGTGCTTCGGCGCACAGAAATGAGGTGTATTTATGAAAATTCGCATATTTCTTCTCTGTTTCCTGGCTCTGCTCCTGATGGGCTGCGGCAAAAAGGAAAATCCCAGCATCACCTTCTCGGACGGCTCCGCCAGCTCCGACAGCAAAAATGTCAGCATTAGCGGCACCGTCGTAACCATTACCGGCGCGGGCACCTATGACGTATCGGGTCGATGCGACGAGGGGCAGATCATTGTTGATGTCACTAACGGCAAGGCTGTTTACCTGAATCTCGACGGTCTCGAGCTTCGCTGCACCAAGGATGCCCCGATTGTTATCACACAGTCCTCCATGACGGTAATCAATGTCGTGTCCGGCTCCCAGAATATCATTACCGATGAACATCCCTACACCGATTTGGTAGATCAGGAAAATACCGCCGGAGACATGTTGGCGGACACACCTTCCGCGGCAATTTACTCCAAATCCCCGCTCCTTTTCAAGGGAAACGGCAACGGCAAGCTGGTCATAAATGCCAAGAGCCACAACGGCATCAGTTCCTCCGACACGCTGACTATCGAGGGTGGCAACATCACCGTCAACGCCAAGCACCACGGTCTTAAAGGCAAGGATTATGTGGTAATCAGCGGCAGCAACCTGACCATCAAAAGCGGAAATGACGGCATCAAGGCAACCAACACCGAAGACACCGCTCTCGGTTACATCAATATCACCGGCGGCAATCTCACCATCAATGCAGATGATGACGGCATCTACGCACCGCAGTCCATCACCGTAACCGGCGGCAACCTGGCCGTAAAATCGCATAACAAGGCATTTAAGACCGAAGGTACGATTGAACTGACAGCCGGCATTGTCGATGTAACCACCAAGGACGATGTATTTGTCAGCAAGAGCAAAACACTTGGGAGCGCCTTGATACTTACGGTAAACGGCAAGGCTTATGAAGAGTAGAAACTACCCTTCTATCAACAACCCGTCCGAGATTTCCAGTACTCGGGAGCACTGCGAAGCCACCTCGGGATCATGGGTAATGATGATGATTGTTTTGCCCTGAGCGTTCAATTTCTTAAACACATCCATTATCTGTCTTGTATTTTCCGTATCCAACGCCCCGGTAGGTTCATCCGCAAGGATAAAATTCGGGCTGTTTACGATGGCTCTGGCAATCGCTACACGCTGCTTTTGCCCGCCGGAGAGCTTATTGACGTCCTTTGATGCAAGGCTTTCCATGTCGACCTGCCGAAGCGCCTCTAATGCCAGCTCCTTCCGTTTCCCCTTATTCTTCTTACCGAAGCGTAACGGAATCATGACATTGTCGAGGACACTATATCCTTCTACCAAAGCAAAATCCTGAAGGACAATCCCTGCATTCCTGTTTCGAAACTCTGCCAGTTTTTTCCCCGAAAGGTCTTTCACCTCAATATCATCCAACCGATAGCTTCCTTCATCATAGCTGTCAATCGCTCCGAGGATATGTAAAAGGGTGGATTTACCGGCGCCGGATTTACCGATTACTGCCAGCATCTCTCCATCATTAACACAAAAATCAATTCCTTTTAAGGCATGAAATTCTGTTGCCTTCCTGCGGTTATAATACTTATGAAGCCCCGTCACAGTAATCATTTCGATAACTCTCTTTCTTCCCAGGTAATGTCGATAATCCCCTCCGGATCCTGTACCGTGATAAGGAACTCAAATTTGGAGTCTTCTGTTGTTACCTCCATTTTATACACCTCAGTACCATCTTGGTTTCTATGACCCTGTATATAATATCTCGGATCCTGCTTTGAGATTCGTTCCCTTATCTTTTCATCTAACGGAACCCATTTTTCTAAGAACTCTTCGGAGCAATATCGTTCCACAATTTCATTGCAAACCAGCAGCCTTATAAACAGAATATCATCCTCACCATCCCATCGCAACTGACTCCAACTGGGATAACCGTCTTCTGACTCAGGATGATAGGTTAAAAAATCAGGAAAATCCCCCATACTTTTTTTTGCTTCCTCAAAACGCACCTTCCAATCGCCGAAGCCATCAAATCCGGTCTGTAACAATTGGTTGTAATAGTACACCGCGTTTCTATAATTCACTGTACCGCCGATTCCCTCCAAGCATGCCTGCGCGTAAAGAAAGAGCGCTTCTTGATTTTTGGGATTTATGTCGATGGCTTCCCTAAGCAAATCAATGTAAGCTTCTTCCTGTCCGGTCTCAAGCTTCTGCTTAGCCGTCTCAACCTTCTGCTCTGACTTCTGTACATAGCCAACAGTTCCCGCTTCGGTTACCACCGGTACCGTTGGTGTCCGGGAAGCCTCTTTTTCGTCCTCTGTCCAATTCACGTCGGCCGTCTTCTTTTCTCCGCATGCCATAAGTGCTATGCCGAGAATTACAATTATCATCAGACCATATCCACGCTTCATACTTATCTCCTATCTCCTACTGCTTTGCAGTTCTAAGTACATCCACAGGCTGATATTTTCTAATCAAAACAGCCGGGATACAAACTGTTATCATCGTCGAATAAAGAACGATCCCAAGACAGCCCAGAAGCTGCCACTTTTCCAGCGAAAAGAGAATCATCTTTCCAATTCCAAGATGCCTCATCACATTCCGGGCAGTAATCATCAGCAGAAATCCCAGCCCTCCGCTAAGTACCGAATGAAATACATTCATCCAGAGACCGCCACTCCACTTCATACCGCAGCAAAAGAATATTCCGTAAGTGCGAAGCTGCCTTCTGGTACGAATTGCGGAAAAGCACGCCAGACTGAGAGACACAAGAATCACCGATGCAACAGCAACAGGCAGGATAACCATAATCTTTTGTGACAGTTTTGTAAATGTTCTTTCACGCAGAAGCTCTATATCATTACCCTTAAACCCCATAAGCGCAAGCTTCTTCCCGTTTTCCGCCATTTCTTCATCCGTAATATCATCACTATAATGTATAAAAACCAGGCTGCCCAAAGCATAAGGCCCGCCGAATCTCATGGCATCCTCCTGCGAAAAAAGAAGAAAAGTCTCTATTCCCTCTGTCTGCTGCTTCTCCGTTACCCTGTACTTATCAAAAATACTATCATTAACATGAAAGACATTGGGATAAAAATACGATGCCCCCCTGCTTAACTCACCGCAGATATAGATTTTACAGTCTCCATATGCATTCTTCAATGTGATTAGATCCCCTGTAGACAAGCCCAACCTGCCATCGGTCACAACCGCGTTCAGAACGCCATCTCTTTTCTTCGCATCGGTGTACCACTCCCCGGATGCCAGAACCGGATGATAATCACTGAGGCGCTCATCATAAGCCAATCCCAAATACCCCAGATCCAGATCTTCCGAATCAAAAAAATTGGTTTCCCAACATACCAGATAATCATCCACTTTATTCAGGTTTGCCAAAGCCTTCCGCAGATCCTTTTCAACCACGATATCATCCCCATCCAGCGTCCCGTGCACTCCTTTTCCGGAAAGCAGATGTCGAAAAGGCAGATACCGCCGCATCGGTTCTAACAGAGTTGAGATAACAACCACCGTTAAGAACATGACGACAGCCAATTCGAGAGCAGCAAGAAACAATTCTTTGTATCGTTTCATGCATTCGCAAAATCCGAAGTAAATCAATTTCCGCACCTCCTGAGCCGTTCCTTGGGAGCAAGACGAAGGGACATCCACATGATCGTCGTCACAAAAACAAATACAACAGCCACATAGATTGCTAACAGCCAAAGGCTGGTCTTGCCTGCGAATATCACGCTAAACCAATGGAAATACTTTTCCATACGTGGTTCAACAAGAAAATAGAATATTCCACCGCCAAGGGCTGCCGTAACCATAAGAAGCAGGGACATTTCTCCCAAATAAATACCGACGGTCTGAAGGGTACTTCCTCCGCAAATCTGGTACACGGCAGTCATTAGGTTTCGTTTCTGCATAAGGTAGTTGTATATCGTACTGATTGTAATTGCGGCAAGTACGGATAGAAATACACATGCCAGCATCATGGTCTTCAGGCAGGACACGTCATCCACCTCATATGCTTCAAACTCGTCAAACTCCGCATCCGGGAAATACATGCTCAGATTATCCCGTAACCGTGTGTATTCGTCAAATGTCATGCTCCTGGAAAACTGAAGATAAAACTGTAACGGTTTCATATTGTCCCCCAGCGAGCAGAGCGGAATCTCCACAACTCCGGGCATAGGATCCTTCTCATCCGTAAACCCGAGAATCAGATATTCTTCGCCATCAACAGAAAAATATTCTTCCCCCACCAAAGCTTTTGCCATCGCACCGGAAATAAGGCAGACCTTCTCCCCATTGTTCAGCTGTTCTTCAGAAAAGGGAATGGGGCGGTAAATCTCCGCATTTTTCAGATAACTGTCTGATTTCACATATCGGTGCTTCCGAAAAGTATAATAACTGCAGGCAGTCGCATTTTCAATGCCGACACCCTCCGGAAGTTCCTGCGTGATTTCCACCGGGGTAAGCAAAACACCGGAGGTAATGATCCCGTCATACGGCTCCAAAAACTCTGCAAGATGCTCTTTCAAATCGGCGGCACATCCGGCTGCCTCCTTATCAGGACACAACCGCGCCAAAAATGTCATTGTTGCATCCTCCTTTTCCTGCAGCGTATATTGATTATTTACATACACGCCATAAGAAAAAAGAATCACAACCACCGCCAATATCTGCGTAACAATTAAAAGGAGGAACATCCCGGTGCTCTGCTTTGCAAAAAGACGCAGGTTCTTAAATAATAGCATGGGACATTCCTCCTTTCGCATTTTCTGTTAAAATCAGAGGGAACAACACAAACGCCCTCCTTCACGATACATTACTGTGTGCTGATAAACAAGCATTCGTCTAACAAATTCGACGCTGATACATTTTCTGCAAACTGTGTGTTATACCTTTTAGCATTATGACGAAAAATACAGTGCTGTGTTGCACTTCTGCTCATCTGCGCTGTTAAAGTCCCATTCTTAGCAACATACTTAAGCATTGAATCCCTACCCAGATAGTTCATATTGTAATCGTATTTTTCTACCGCAACCCGCAATACATTAGCGCTGGTATTATGATTAAATCCAATAGACACCTCTGCGCCCTGTGCTATAGTAACATTCAGTGAAAGCTTTCCGGCAGAAACAGAGTATGACGCATTTGTAATATTATAGTTGTCCGCTGAACCGGATTTTGTCTCTGCCAGAGCTGTTCCACAAGCCATAATCACAACCAAAATCAGCAACCCCACTCCAATACTTTTTGATTTCATTAGTTCTAGCCTCCTATTTTGTAATTGAAGAAATTCCGGAATTATCTTCTATCCTCATAGTATCATATTACCGTAGTTCCTGCAATATCCATTTGCGGCATAAATATATGACATTTTATCTCACACTTACCCTCAATTTGAACTTGTTCCTTTTTGGAACAAGTTGGCTCGCGTGTTAGTTCTAAAGGACGATGCCGCGCTTTTGTTCCATATAAAAACATCCTTTCTTGACACGTCCATAGCTGTTTTTTGAGGAGTTTTTACAACTTCTTTTTATTGCCTTATGGTATATATGCCTCAGCAATTCTTATAATTTTTCCGTCCTGTAACCATATGCTTGCCCTAAACTTACTCTCATATATAACTTCACCTGTCTCTGCCCAATGAGCTTCATCCACGGTCAGCCAGTTTACATACGCGATAAATTGCTCTTTTGTTACTTTCATGTATGCCCAACCGCCTAGCTCTGCATCTTCAAAGCCATCGACAAAAATGTAGAATTCGCAGTTGTCCCAGTCTGTCTGATAGACATCGCATACATTCTGCCACGGCATACCGGATGGTGACGACAACCAGTCTTCCTTTTCCTTCCACACCGCAACCATCGATTCTCGGATATTGATAAAAGCGCCTGAATACTCCGGGGTGCCCCATGCTTCCTTTAATTTGTCCACAAGTTCCACTTTTTCCGGGCGAATCTGCCGAATATCGTAACGAAAAACGGATATCAACGGCGTCGGCGTCAATGTCGGTTTCGGTGTCGGCGTATTCGTCGGTGTCGGTGTATTCGTCGGTTTCGGCGTCGGAGTAGTGGTTCCTCTCGCTCCCTCGCTTGGTGTTATTTTTATTGTCTCCCCTCGCGTCTTCACATTCTCCTGCGCGCAACCAACTGTGCCAAATAGGAGCACGCCCAGGATAATCACTAAAATATACTTTTTCATATTTCCTCCATTATTCCAGCTTCCTCAACAGAATACCTGTTGAATACCAAAAAGCAAATCAGATTCTATTCAGCACACCAATCCTCACGCAATATATGCTTAAATATTTTGTATACTATACCCCTCTCAAAAACAAGCCGTCCTACCGTGAAACGACATGTTTTTAACTTGAAACGACATGTTTACCCGTTTTGTACGTATTTGTTAATTTTAACATTTTCACCCTGCATCTGTACCAATTAGGGACAAACGACCATTTAAGCGGGACAAATGAACAAACGAACCGGGAATCCGGATGGGAGAATAAAGAGTTTCACTCGCGAAACTCTCGCGCCGAGCGCGTGCCGATTTATCGGNNTCGGCTAACTTCCTTTCGCGCGAGTGCGCATCCATAGCGGAGCGTCTTTCTTCCATAGGAAATTCAAAAGAATTTCCTATGGAAGAAAGAATGGACGGCATAACATTTATGCCGTCTCCTCCTTGCCGTACTTTTTATAAAGCCACGCACCGATGACATTTCCCATGATGCCAAGGAAAATACCGCTGACCAGACCGCCGAGAATATCGGTCGGATAATGAATGCCAACATAAATGCGGGAAAATGCAATCAGCGCCGCCAGAATCAGCAGCAACAGTCCATAAGGCTTCTTAAGCGGACGGAACATCGCTGCCGCCGAAGCAAAGCTTGCCGCCGTGTGTCCGGACGGGAAGGAATAATCCGTTGCCTTCGCTACAATCAGCGTCAGCCCGTCAATCACCTCGTAGGGGCGAACCCTTGCTACCAACGGTTTGAGAATCATATTGTTGAGAACCCCCGAGCCAATGAGTGCCAGCGCGGAATAAACTCCTGCTCTTCTGGTCTTCTTGAAGCAGAGGAAAAACAGCGTCAGAACAATCCAGAAAATGCCCCCATCCCCCAGGTGGGTAATCGTCTTAAAGAAAGGGTCGAGCACCCCGTTTCGTATATGCTCCTGTACATACAGAAGAATATCTGCATCAAAGTTAAAAATCATAAAATCCTCCCGAAAATTCACATATGCACGGAGCCGCCGTAATACGCAATGACTTTCATTACAGTGCGGCCTCCCATTCATCTTTTAACTGTAGGATAGATTGCTGTCTCCCGGACCGATCATCACTTACAGCTTTTGCGGCAACCGCAAAGAGCTTGTCGCCGAGCTGCCACTTGTCCCGTGTGCGGTTATATCCTCCGAAGAGGGCAAACGCTGTAGCACCGAGCGTATAGACATTCGTAATCTCGTCAATGTCTGCTCCAAGCTGATATTCCTCCGGAGATTGGAAGAGGGAACTGCCCCACATACGTCCCATATCGTTTGTACACGGCTGTTTACGAAAAAGGTCAATATCGCAGATCGTCGTCTTTCCATTCGCAAAGTCATACATAATGCTGCCGTCATAAAAGTCTATGGCAACGTAGTTTTGAGAGGCAACACATTCAAAGAAACTCAGTATATCCCGGAATACCGTAAGTTTGGCTTCAACGGGAAGCTGCATAAAGCGACGATGCGCTGCAGGGTACATTCTTCCCATACACTCCCCGTCAACCCACTTGAACACCATAGCAAATCCGCCGCCAATATCTTTGGCGTCCACAATTTCAATCAGATTCTTGTGCTTCAGCTCGCTGTATATCGGCAAAGCAGCTTTTAATCCGACAACCGCATCGACAGGCTCCCCAGTATACTGTTCGGTAGGAGCACCCGCGAATTTAACAAAATAACGCTGACCGTCCTTTTCGGTTCCGAAGCAGATATTTCCGGAATCCTGGTCGTCGTAAACCTTGAAAACCGTTCCATACTCCTTCAGAAAGCTGAAATCAAAAGCACTTTTCAGTTTGAAAGGAATCCCGTCAATGTACTGCAGATAATATCCTTTGAAATACCATGTCGGCATAGGATTACGCATCGTATCGTACCAGGAGAGAACTTCCTTCGCCTGGTTCAGCATGGTGTTCACTTCGTCCTGCCCAAATGAAACTGCCCAATACGCGGACGAAAGAGTGTTGCTTGAAATGTAAAGCGCAAGCAGCTTCCAGAACTCTACCGGTACATTATCATCAAAGTATCCATTCACCATACCGGAGGCAAAGAGGGGAGCCTTCTGCGCGCACCATACGATGCGGTTAAATTCCTCCCACGGATCACCGTAATCGCTACGGTTAAAGTCAATGACGTGAAGCTGACCGTTACGGTCAATCATCATATTACCGATGTGGTAGTCGCCATGCTGATAAGCCTGCGGTCTGTTTTTCAGCAGATGTCGGTTCTCATTTATGTAGTCGATGAATGCCTGTCCGTTCTCATACTGAATGGGGCACTCGCCGTACTTTTTTATCTTATAGTCCATCTTACGGTTGAAACGGATTTCCCAATCCTCCTGTGTTGCGGGAGCAGGTATGGAATGGATCTTGCGAAGAATACGTCCTGCTTCGAGACCATATACATACTGTTCTGTGTCAGAATAGCCCGACATAACCTGTTCGGCATCTTCGCCGTCAATCCAGCTTTGGATAGAATAGACGCCATCCTCGCAAGTACCAAACTCGATAGGTTTGCACATGGGCACTCCCAAGGAAGCGACCTGTTTCATCATGTGAAATTCAGACTGTTTCGTGTCGTGCTGTGCAAAATCGGATACACGTAAAAGATACCGTGTGCCGTTTTCATCGGTAACACAGTATTTTTTATCGCTTGACCAGCCCTTGTTTATTGGTTCTTTCGTTACAAAATTCATAGTTTTTCTCCGTTCAGTAGTAAAACCCTTCCCGGCGAAGCAGTTTTACAAACTCAAAAATCTGCCTTCCTTCTACGTCAAATGGAAAAACAAACGAAAATCCGATTTCCTTTTCATCACAGGCACGGATATTGTCTTTCATTGCCTGTACGGTCTGTCCGGCATGATATAGGTCGGCAAGGTAATCTTCTGCTCCGTATGCTTCAAATTCATATCCGGCGAACTTCTCAAAAGAATATGACAGCGCAGCATCCCGTTTCAGCTTTGCAGATACAGATATTTTGTCAAAATGAATCTCAACATCACAAAAGCCTTTAACCCCAATCACCGGAATGGGATATGATTCCCTGCTCCAATTCCCATTATCACCCTTATGATAATGTCCGTTGTACCAACCGGATTCCAGTTCAAACATTCTGTGAAGCAGGGCGCGGACAATCTCTGCCTGTTTCATTTCCAGACGGTAATAAGCAGTATTGAGTTTATTTTGCATGGAGGATACGCTATTTGATTCTTTTGAGTTTAGGGACGTCTCCTTTCCCATGCGGATTGACAACAGCGCCACGCTTCCCTGCATAACGATTCGGAGGTCTGCACGGGCAAATTCCGGCGCAATCGGAAGCAGCAGTTTCCTGAAGTCATCCCTGCCATCTGTCGGCGGAACTATCAGCTCTCCGAGCTTCTGTGTCTTGCCGTCGCATTCTGCCAAGACCGTAAGGTTCTGCGCACGCTCCCAGGAGGATGCTGTAAGCTCCAGTACCTCGCCGCCCTCCAGACAGCAGTTTTTGAAAATCAAAGCACCGGCAAAGCCGCTCGGCGTCATATAATGTGTCTCCAGCTTCTTCGACCAGAGCATCTGCGCCTGATGCTTACCGTCATAATTAAATGCTTTTGTCCCGGCGGTCAGATCACGCGGCGGAATCACCTCGCCCGCAACGTGTATGCTGACGCTTATGCGGATATCGCTGCTGGAAGCTCCCACCATAAAAGTGTATGCCCCGTCCTCAACAGCAAAACGCTCCCGCGACACATCCCAGAACGCCAGCTCGTCCCGCTCGATTTCCATGGAAATCGTCCTGCGCTCCCCCGCATTCAGGAAAATTCTCCGGAATCCGCAAAGCTTCTTAATCGGTCGCGGAATCCGTGTACTTTCCGGATGATAGTACAGCTGAACAACCTCATCACCGGCAACCTCGGAGGTGTTGGTTACGGTAACATTTGCAATCAGACTGCCTTCTTTCCCCGCATTTACGGTAAAGTCACTGTACGCAAAGCTTGCATAGGAAAGACCGTGGCCGAACGGATACAATGCCTCTCCATCGTAATACTGATACGTCACATGGTTTCGGATAATATCATAATCAAGCAAATCCGGCAGTTCGCGAGCCGAACGGTACCAGGTCATCGGGGTACGTCCGGCAGGATTGTATTCGCCAAGAAGGCAGTNNCCGCCGTACCGAGTTCAGGTCCGGCATGCGAGGTATAAACCACCGCCGGAAGATTGCTGTCTTCCCAATTCACGGCAAACGGATAGCTCGAAACAATCAGACAAATGGTCGCCGGATTGGCGCCAAATGCCGCCTTTGTCAGACTCTGATGCAGCCTCGGAAGCACAATATCCGGACGATCCCAACATTCTCTTGCTACCTGTAACGGATGATTTCCAACACAGACAATTGCCTTATCCGCCTTTGCTGCAAGCTCTGCAACACGGGCAGCGCCGGAGGACAGCAATTCAATCTCGAAAAGCTTCTCCGGCATCATGCGAGACTTCGGACGGCATATAAGCCTGCCGTCTGCATCAACCTGCACCTCCTGATGGGTACGGGAATTGAATGTTACATACCCTTCATAGGCTCTCTCGTGAACGATTTCCGTTGTAAACCACTGAAATACCTTCTCTGTTTCCGCCTGTACGGTATCGGTAAAGGTCAGATAGCGCTGCGCGCCTACGGAGTATAGATTCAAAACATCAAAATCCAGATCCCGGTATTCAAAGATTTCGTTGACGCCAATGCTGTCCGCAGTACAGGAGGCCTTGCCGTCCTCACCGACGGTCAGGTATCTGCCTGTTGCAGCCGAACGAATGGCAATGCGGTCATAACCGTTATCGTAAAGCACCTTATCCTCGCCCAGACTCATCCGAAGACCGTCCAGAACAGAATATTCATAAGTCGTACAGCCAGTGTACCAGTCTCTGTGGTTTTCATCGGCAAGCGGACCACACACGAGGATACTACCGATTTCGTCCTTCTTAAGCGGCAGAATACCGGTATTCTTGAGGAGCGTTACTCCCTCCTTCGCTGCCCTCAGATTTACCTCGCGGTACTCCTCGCAGTTGACAACCTCCATGGAAATGTCGTCATAAATCGTTCCGCCGTCAAATTCACCGAGGCGGAAGCGTCCGTCAAGGGAATTGCCGATTGCCTTATCGATGTCCGCCTCCGTCACCAACCCACGGCGCAGCGCTTCGACGGNNCACAAGACCCGCATCATCGGTCATCACATCACAGCCTGCCTTAATGCAGAGCGCTAACGACTCGGCATGCGAATCACAATACCTGTGCGCCGTCACATTCTGGGAAAAATCCCCGCCGTCCGACACGATAAAACCAAGTCCCCACTCATCCTTTACCACGGTCTGCAGCTCAGGGTTGAGAATCGCAGGCACACCCGACAATTCGTTATAGGCTGCCATCATGGAATAGGCTCCGCCCTTTACAATCGAGGGCTTAAATGCTGCATAATAATACTCGTGCTTCGTTCTCGGCTCGAGATTTGCCGAACAGTGACCTCGTCCCTTTTCATTGTTGTCGGCACAGAAATGCTTCAGTGTTGGCACGGTCTTCATAATCTTCGGGTCGTCACCGCGAAGCCCCCTCGTATAGCCGATAGTCATACGTCCGGTCAGATACGGATCTTCGCCGTAGGCCTCCTCGGTACGTCCCCATCTCGGGTCACGCTCCATGTCCACGGTCGGTCCCCAAACCATCAGACCGCCCTTGCCGTCCCGGTTGTAATACGCACGGAATTCATTCCCGGCAATCTCACCGATTTTGTACATCAGTTCATCATCAAACATCGACGCCATGCCGATTGGCTGCGGAAATACCGTCGAGGGCTTGTCATTATCGTGCGTAACATACCCTCTCGCACACTCCGTGCCAATATACCATTCGCCGATACCAAGCCGTTCCACCGCCTGATGATGCGTGGAAAGCATTCCAATCTTCTCCTCCACGGTCAATCTGCTAAGCAGATCCCTCACTCGCTCCTCATAAGGAAGCGACTTGTCGCGAAACGGAAGGCTCTTCCCTCCGTCCGCCTGATTCCCCAACACACCTGATTTCATGTTTCCTCCGTTCCGAAGCTCCTGCTCCTGCTTTTCAATGGACGGCTTAAGCTGCAAATCGTGTACGTACCGGGCTTTTTCCGTCTCGTTCATCCCGCATTACTGCTGCCTTGCTGCTCGATGTAGGCATAATAGGAGGCGGCATTTTTCTCAAAATGCTCCCACGCCTGCTCTACCGTCACCTCCGTTAAGAAGCTGTGCAGACGTCTCCAAAGATCCGCTGCCTTCTCCGGCACACCGAGCATAACCAAGTCTTCCATCTTCATGTAAACTGCGGTCAAATCCTTCTTTTTCCCGCTTCTCGTAAACAGCCATTGGAAGGAGGAGGTCATCGGCTCAACCAGTTCGACCGAACGGCGCAGCATTTCGCCGTATTCGCGCTCCAAACGGTCTGCCTCCGCAAATGCAGGCTCTGCCATAAGCAGGGCGCACACACTCAGTACAAGCACACTGCTCTCCTTGCTCCGGTCTTCGGGATCGATTTTCACATGGCAATGCTTCACCGTCTCCAGCCGGAGCGTTTCCACAATCCGAATGATTTTCGACGCCGAATCCAGTCCGATTCCGTTGATCGCAATCAAACGGCTCTTATTCATTCCGACGAGCTGTGCAATATTGGTAATTCCCGCATTTTTCAGAATTGCTATGCGAATACCGTTCTTCTCCTGCGCAAGCTCATCTACCGGGATTGCCCGGAGACGTTCCATCGCAGCGGCATTCTGCACCTGACTATAAACGCGCTTTATGTCTTCTTGCAGCTGTACTTTTGTATTGCGTACCGAGGCGATGTTCTTCTCCGTCTGCCGGAAAAGCTTCTGCACCTCCTTAATTCTTGCCTTATCAAGTTTATCTGCCAATTTCCCTGTCTCTCCAATCCCCTGCCGATTACATCAGCTTCAATACTCTTGCTCCGTGGCTCTCAACTGCTGCGTATACACTGCCGCAGGCTTCGCCGAGTGCCTCTCCCGACCACACATCCGTCACCGTAAAGGTGCCCGGAATCGGCAAATCCGCCGCAATCTCCTTGTCGATATCGTCGCAGTTAAAGAGCGCCACATAATACCCCTTTTTCTCATGTGTTGTAAACCAAGCAATCGACTCCCTGCCCGGCTCCCCGATACGAAACAGCGGGTGTGCGGAGTGCGTATGATTGGTAATCTCCAAAAGCTCTCTGTTGGTCAAAAGGCTCATGGTAAATTCGTCAAATCCGGTCATTTCCCCACCGATAATGAGCGGCGATCGCATCATTGCCCAAAGGGAGAGCATCGTAATCTGCTCAGCCTTCGTGAATTTGGTTCGGTTGTCCCTGCCGTAATCCTGTAAAATCGGTCCAATGGGAAGCATGTCCGCATCCGGCCAGCAGCCGTTCCCGCTGTGAATGCACCATTTCTCGGCACGGAAAAACATGTCGTAGAGAAGCTCCCACTTGTCCCAGAAATCATCGGTAATCCGCCACATATTGGCAACCTGCTTAAATTCCTCCGCCTTCTCAATCGGTGCGGGTCCGGGTGACAGGCTCAGAACGATATCGCGACCGGTCGCAAGAATTGCCTCGTGAAGCAGGCGAATCTCCCCGATATGGAAATCGCGGCAAATGTCGTCTACCTTAATAAAATCAACGCCCCATTCCGCATACATGTCAAGAAGACTCTGATAATACTCCCTTGCGCCCTCCGCCTCTGCGCGGATACCGTACATATCGGGATTCCACAGGCAGATGTCGTTCGGATTGGCAATCCGGTCTGCGGTCTTGTCGGAGCCGAGAATCGGTGTGTGTGCAGCCGCTGCCTGACGCGGAATGCCGCGCATGATGTGAATGCCGAATTTCAGTCCGAGGGAATGTACATATTCCGCAAGCGGCGCAAAGCCCTTGCCTCCGGCTGCGGACGGGAAACGGTTCTCTGCGGGCAGAAGTCTGCCGTATGCATCCATCGCGAGTTCTGCAAATGAACGATATTCATGACTGCAGGCGCCCGGCTCATACCACTGAATATCCACAACAATATACTCCCAACCGTATTCTTTCAGATTCTCTGCCATAAACTTTGCATTTGCCCGAACGGTTTCCTCCGTTACGGATGCCCCATAGCAGTCCCAGCTGTTCCACCCCATCGGCGGCGTCTTTGCAAATTTCATTTCTCATTACCTCCCAAAAAAGTTAAAGAGTTTTGCTCGCGAAACTCTCGCGCCGAGCGCGTGCCGATTCTTCGGCTGATTTCCTTTCGCGCGAGTGCGCATCCTTAGCGGAGCGTTGTTTATCTCATAGGAAATTCTTTTGAATTTCCTATGAGATAAACAGGCAGACCTGCGCGGCCTGCCCATTAAAAAAAGTATAACACATTTCTCTTCCCGTGAAAACGGATTTTTACATGATATTACTTCAAAATACACGTTTCTGCCTCGAATTTCGCTGTTATTCCTCCGCTACTGTCGGTCAAAATACGCCTTGCCCGCACTGGGTTTGAAATATGTCCGGATGTAGCCGTCCGTCGACACGACAACAAACTCATTGCTTGCCTCAAGATAGTAGATATCGTCGCCGTCTTCCTTTTCAATCTTGTGCAGTGCATCCGGCGAATGGATGACCTTGTTAGCGCCTGCCACGTACTCTTCCACGGTTGCATACGGAAATTCCTGTCCATGCTTCTCAAAATGCGAATCCCGGGTACTCTTGTTGCGGAACGTATACTGCTTTTCCGTCGGCGTCGGTGTTCCCGTCGGTTTAACTGCATCGGTTGGCTCTGCCTTGTCGGTCGGCGTCGTCTCCGTGTCCCCTCCGCCCGGCGTTACCGTACCCGGCGCATCCGTCGCCTGTTCCCCGTTACCTTCGGCAGGCGTCGCTGTCAGAACATGCAGGTCGTCGCCCCCGCTGTTACTGCCCCCGTTGCCGAAGAACAAATACGCGCCGATGCCAATCAGCAACAGTACTGCAAGAATCGCAGTCAGCAGCTTATGCTCTTTTGCAAATCGAATCAATGCCTTTTGTGTCATATTTTTTCTCCGTATTTCCGTCCGGTCTGCTCTTGCACACCGTCTTTTATCACTTGCCGCGCAGAATTCCCTCCAGAATGTCCACACAGCCATCGATGCCGAACGTACTGCTGTTCAGGACGATGTCATAATTTGTAATGTCGCCCCATTCGCGCTCCGTGTAATATTTGTAATGGTTGCTTCTCGCTTTATCGCGCTTGCGCAGCGCTTTCTCCACACCGTTTTTCTCAAAATGATACTCCTCCACGGCGCGCCTGCATTTGTCCTCTGCGTCGGCACGGATGAAAACATGCAGGCAGTCGGCACGGTCAGCCAGTATATAGTCTGCGCAGCGACCAACAATAACGCAGGCTTCGGAATCGGCAATGTCCTTGATGATGTCGGACTGCACAACATACAGCTGATCCTGAATCGGCAGCATGCTTCCGCCGATTACTTGTGTTGCGTAGCTCATATTGGTAGCGATGTTAAACAAAAGACTGCCGGTAATATGCTCGCCCTGCTCCTCGATAAATTCCTTCGCCAGACCGCTCTCCTTGGAAACACGGTCAATGAGCTCCTTATCATAAAATTTTACGCCCAGACGCTCCGCAAGCCTGCGTCCGATAGTACGTCCGCCGCTGCCGCATTCA
>DLOO01000081.1:20645-20845 GCA_002479645.1 Lachnoclostridium sp. UBA7482
GGGCAAATTCGTCAACTTTGAAGAAGGACTTTCCGCAAAAAAATGTTGTCATTCTGTCAGGCAAAGGATATACTATAACAAGTGTATTTGGTAACAAAATCTCAGGAAATAAGGGAGGGAATCCGGCAGCGCGACATGCCTCCGTACCTTGGAACAGGAGTTATTATGATATATAACAACATTTTGGATGCCATGGGACA
>DLOO01000081.1:20895-25554 GCA_002479645.1 Lachnoclostridium sp. UBA7482
TCCTCCTGCATACGAAGTGCGGCATCAAAACCCGTACCGCCTATCAGATGATTCTTGCCGCCGAGCAGGAGGGGCGCATCCTGCCGGACACCATCATCGTAGAGCCCACAAGCGGTAACCAGGGCATCGGACTTGCACTGATTGGCGCTGTTCGCGGCTACAAAACCATCATTATCATGCCCGACTCCGTCAGCGAAGAACGCCGCAAGCTGGTGCGCCACTATGGCGCCGAGGTAATGCTGATTCACGATGCCGGCGACATCGGAGCCTGCATTGCCGAATGCCTCTCAACCGCACTTCGTATGCAGGAGGAGAACCCCAGAGTCTTCGTTCCCCAGCAGTTTGAAAATCCAAACAATCCTTTAGTACATAAGCATCATACCGGCATTGAGATTCTCGAACAGGTGGCCGGCCCCATCCACGGATTTTGCTCCGGTATCGGTACCGGCGGCACAATTTCCGGCATCGGAGAGGTTCTGAAGGCGCAGAATCCGGACATTACCATCTGGGCTGTGGAACCCGAAAATGCCGCCATTCTCTCGGGTGGTTCCATCGGTACGCACTTGCAGATGGGCATCGGCGACGGCCTGATTCCGAAAAATCTGAATCAGGATATTTACTCGGATATTTACATCGTTACCGACGATGCAGCCATCCGAACCTCACGCGACCTTTCCCGCAGGGAAGGTATTCTCTGCGGTATCTCAAGCGGCACCAATGTCGCTGCGGCGCTGGCTCTTGCCAAGAAGCTCGGCCCGGGCAAAACCGTTGTCACGGTACTTCCCGATACGGCAGAACGTTATTTCAGTACCCCGTTGTTTGAAGAATAAGAAACAGAAGCGGAGTGCGCATCGCGAAACGTGCCATCTCTGAAAGACATGACAATATATTAAAGAGTACCTTCAAAAAATAAGCGCTACGCCATCTCCATGACAGTCATATAGCGTTTCTTAAACTGCGGATAGTTTCTCCTCGTAAGCTTCGCCCTGTACTGATCATGATAGATTCCGACAAAATCTTTGCCGAAGGAGCTTACGAAGTGCACATTGACAAGAAACGCCCGGTTCGTCTGGATAAAATACGGATATTTCTTCAATTGTTCCGCCATATCATTTAACGACGCTG
This sequence comes from Lachnoclostridium sp. UBA7482, assembly GCA_002479645.1. Taxonomy (GTDB): domain Bacteria; phylum Bacillota; class Clostridia; order Lachnospirales; family Lachnospiraceae; genus ISDg. The sequence continues at coordinate 22,021 of DLOO01000081.1, forward strand.
TGGTGTATACAACTCCTTTTTCCGTATACACCACCGTTTCGCCTTCTGTCGCTTCTATCATGATGATATCCTTTGTGTCGATAACCCTGCTCCGCTCCCTTTCCTCCACGACAATCTGCGCATGCAGCTGGTTATAGACCTCCAGTGCATCCTTTAGATTCAGCAGCAGGCGCTTTTTATTGACCGGCTTCTGAAAGAAGCGGTACGCATGAAACTTCAACGCCTCATCAATGTATTCGCCATAAGAAGTCACCACAAAAATCAGCACATTTTTATTATTATCATAAAGCCTGCGCCCCGCGGCAATTCCGCTGATTCCGTTCATCTGCACATCGAGAAACGCAAGATCGTAACCCGTCTCGGATGCAAGCAGTTCCTCTCCCGAAACAAACAAATCAATGTTCGGCTCCTCTGCTCCTAATATCCGAAAGCTCTCCAGCACCGCTTCCCTCATCTCTTCACACAGAGCGCGGTCGTCATCGCAAACTACTATGTTCATCTATACCTCCAGTAAAATACTTACCTTAAAAATCTCAAGCATCTCATCATAGGAAAAATCTATTTCCCCACGAAACTTTCCCACAATTTTGCGGATGCTTTTCACTCCGAATCCGTGCAGCCACCGCTCCTGCTTATAGGTAACAAGCTCATTTTTCTCATTGAACACCGGACGGCGCATGCAGGAATTGTTCACACCGATCCGAATCCTGGAATCACTCTCGCGGACAATAACTTCAATCAGCGAATCATCGCAGCCCTCTGCCGCCTCAATCGCATTATCAAGCAAATTCCCGAAAAGCGCCGTCATATCCTCCGGCGGAATGCAATCAATGCGCTGCGACTGGATATCAACGCAAAAAGCAATCCGCTTTCCCTCGCATATGCTCCCATACCGTCCAAGCATAACATTCAGCCGATTACTTGAGGACCAATTCGTTCTGCGATTCAAGGCCGGCATGCCAACGAGATTGTCGAGATACTTTTCCATCTCCGGATACCGCTTCGATACCGCATATTCCTGAATCACCTTCAGATGATTCTTAATATCGTGAACCATAATCCGCTGATTCTCATATAAATCCGCCATTTGCCGATTCATTTCCATCAAATCGTTCTCGGACTGCACCTCCAGCTGCAGCTCGTTGATTCGCTCATTATTTCGCATCGTATATTCATATATCCCAACAGATATCACACTAAGCAGCAGTTCGATAAGCGCCCCTGCAATAATCCCCTTCTCACTGTTTCGAGTCAATTCCGACCAGATGCCAATATAAGTAAAACTAATAATAACAAGTAATGACGAGAATATAGTGATTGCAGAGGCGGCAATGCCCCATCCGCTTTCGTATCTGTTCTTTCGTTTTGTTATAAACTTCAACACAAGGAACACCGCCAGAACATAGGTGATTTTGCTAAAAGCAAAGTATATTACAATGATATACGGCTCTCTCTTTACTGTATCGTAATAATTTTCAATTATCCCGAGGGCGCTTGCCGCAAGCAATTCGCTTACCGCCATTAAGACGACCAAAAGCACCGCATGGAATAACGCATGAAATATCTTTTTTTCATAAAAACAATAAATAATCACAACATTTACCAATGCACTTAGTATCACATTCAAAATCGGATTCTCCAGAAACAGACAGGCTAATTGGATTACACCAAATAACAAAAATGCTGCCAACACCGCCATACGACTTCTTCTGCGCACAAAGATTCTATCAAAATAATAGAATGCTGCTCCCGCCTCCAGCAGGTTGGTTAACAGATAAATTGTCGAATTGATCATAAAAATCCCCTTCCCCTACGGTATAATAGTTCCGTATTTTTCATATGCTTCAGCATAAAATATATGCTCCATCGCAAGTATATTTATTCTACAGCTTATGTATAATTCTCGTGCATCGAATTACAATGAAAATAATTATCAAACAAACAGAAGGGATACAGATATGCCAAAAGAGTGTGATTACAACCTACTGGTGCCAATTGGGAATCGAATCTCTGCCCGCAGAAAAGAGCTTAAGCTTACCCAAGCCGAGCTTGCGGAGAGATGCGACATTACGCCCAGCCACCTGTCCGACATCGAAAACGGCAAAGTGAATGTTACTGTCTGCACACTTTCCCAGCTTGCTCTCCATCTGACAACGTCCATCGACTATCTGGTGCACGGTATCAGGCTTTCCAACACACTTTCTGCAACTGAGCAGGAAGCCGTCAAAACCTGCAGTTCCAACATTGGGAAGGATTACATTGTTACTCTCAACAATTGGAATCAGTTCCTGCTGTCCTTATCAGCGCCGAATGCTAAAAAAGCCTGCCAAAGCACCGCCAGCTTGATGGAACTGATTATCCGTGATTATTACAATACCCCTCGTTAATATCACTTTATCATAAAATCCCCCTTTTTCTTCAACTGCCGGGAACTTCAAATGACCGTTTTTTTGCTTGAACCGTTGTTTTTTCTTATTCTTCAGCCGATATTCCATATGCTAAACACCATATTTCCCGCCGCTTTTCGCCCCTTTACTCCATTATTCGGGCATTTATGTCGTTTCGCCTTTTCCCCATAGAAATCTGTCCGCAAAAAAGGTAAACTTAAAGTGCATTAAAAAAACTGACAAAGGAGGTACAAACCATGAATCACACCAGCCGGAATCATAAGCGCTCTGTCATCAAAAGTATCCTTGACAGAGAGCTTAAGGACAAGGCAAACTCTTTCACTCTTTTTCTCTATCAGGGAAAAGAACCTAATGGGTTAGAAAAGTTTAAGAAAAACAAATAACAAACAGAAAAGAAGTTATTGAACTCCCCCATTCAATAGCTTCTTTCTTCATTATACAGTCCATATTAAGGAGAACAACTATGTCGGAGAGGATTTGCCGGTTTTTAATCGACCGAAACTACATTGCGGAAGAGGACCGCGAGCTGTATACCTATGCCATTTTCAACCTCTTGTTCCGTTTTGCCCCGTTTACTGTCATTATTCCTTTTTGCATTTTGACACACTCGTTAATCCAGGGAGTACTCGTTTCCGTTTCATTTATTTTTCTGCGCAAATACTCCGGCGGTTACCACTGTCCGACCCCTCTGTCCTGTTTCGTCAGTTCTTCGCTGCTGATGACGAGCCTGTCCCTTGCAGGCAAATACCTTCCGTTTTATCAGGTCTGCCATGTGCTTTTTCCACTGATTCTGCTATTGTCACTTATGCTGGCTCCTGCCGAAACACAAAATAAAACGCTCAGCGTATCCGAGAGGAAATACTACAAAAAACACTACGCTTGGCGCTGCTTGGTATTCGCTATTACATACTATGGGCTGGGATTCCTTCACTATCCCCGGCTGTCCCCATGCCTTCTGATTACCATGATACTTGTGACTGTTTTTCAGATTTTTCACTAAAATGGTTGGTTTTACCGCATTCTACTGTTCAATTCTAACCCGGGGAAGATCTCAATTTCCTCGTTCTATCTTGGCACCTCTTTTACGGCACTTCTTTTTTTATTCCATAGGAAATTCCTTTGAATT